>CALRLJ020000130.1:0-9173 GCA_943368635.1 Sediminibacterium ginsengisoli
GGTGGTATTCGTTTTCCTTCGCCTGCAAGGGGTCGCCCGACCACATGAAGGTGGTGTCGTTCAGCTACAAGATCGGCGAACTGATCCCTGAATCGAAGTGGGCGGCTCTGGGCCTGTGGCGGTGATGCCATTCCCCCTCGTCGTCGGGGAGTTTGGGGGTTAGCTTAAGTTCCGTCGATTCGAACAATCTACAAACCAAGGGTTCTGACAGACCATGACCATCCGCCTGCATCGCGGCGACCTGCCGGATCTTTCGCGCTACACGCAGTCGGTGGCGATCGACACCGAGACGCTGGGCCTCAATCCGCATCGCGACCGGTTGTGTGTGATTCAACTGTCGAACGGCGACGGCACCGCGGACGTGGTGCAGATCCCCGCCGGTCACACCGATGCACCGAATCTGAAAAAACTGCTTGGCGATCCGAAGGTCACCAAGATTTTTCATTTCGCGCGGTTCGATCTTGCCGTGCTGTTTCATGCTTTTGGCGTGATGCCGGAGCCGGTCTACTGCACCAAGATCGTATCGCGGCTGGTGCGCACCTACACCGATCGCCACGGACTGAAAGATCTGGTGCGCGAGGTGCTCGGCGTCGATCTGTCGAAGCAGCAGCAATCGAGCGACTGGGGGGCGGCGACGCTCACCGATGCGCAACTCGCTTATGCCGCGTCCGATGTGTTGCATCTTCATGCACTGCGCGAAAAGCTCGACGCGATGCTGGCGCGGGAGAACCGCGCGGCGCTGGCCGACGCCTGCTTCAAGTTTCTGCCGACGCGCGCGAAGCTGGATCTGCAGGGCTGGGAAAACGACGATATTTTCGCGCATTCCTGATTCCGCCATTTGCACCCCAATCTCGCCATTTGCAGCGAAGTTCGCCCGCTTTCGGTCACTTTTTTGCTCTTTGCCGGGTGCTTGTAGGGGCTTGGTATCAAGTCCTTGGTAAGCCAAGACAAATGCCGGGCTGCAAAAAGCCGCGTCTTTCCGTAGAATGATCGTGCCATCTCGGCGTTTCGGAGCATTTTTTGGTTTCGGTTCAGAGCCAGAATTATCAAGCTGGTGCGGATGCGCGCTACGCGAAGGCGAAGCGCCACAGCCGCCGCGTGCGCCAGATGCGCTTTGCTGTGCCGGTGATGGTGGTCGCAGCGTTGCTGACGATCGTCGGCATCTCGCTGTTCAATCCGTTCCGGATTCTGTCAAAGCTGCCGATCGACATCGGCAAGCTCGGCGTTTCGGGAACCAAGATCACGATGGACTCGCCGCATCTTGCAGGTTTCACGCCGGATCAGCGGCCCTACGAACTCTGGGCCAAGTCTGCGGTGCAGGACGTGACCAAGCCGAACAATGTCGAGTTGCATGAGTTGCGCGCCAAGGTTCAGATGGAAGACAAGACCGGTATCACCATGGACGCGCGCTCCGGCCTGTTCGATACCAAAACCCAGTTGCTGGATCTGAAGGACAATATCTTTCTGCAATCCACCACCGGCTATGAAGCGCGGCTGACGCAAGCGTCGGTTGATATGGGCGGCGGTACGGTGTCGTCGGATCAGCCTGTGGCGGTGAAGTTGCTGAACGGAACGCTGGATGCCCAGCGTCTCAGAATTACTGAAAACGGCGCGCTGGTGCGCTTTGAGGGCGGTGTTTCGATGATCCTGATTCCGGAGCAGCCTGCACAGGATGCATCGACAGGCAATCAGGCGCCCGCACAGGACGCTGCTGCGAAATGATATTCAGGATGATGACGATTCACAGCAAGCTCAATCGCAGCAACATCGCGCGCGCCTTGTCCGCAGCGGCGATCGTCGTTGTGATGGGCGCGGCGGACGATGCGTATGCGCAAAGTACGGCGACCGGCGTGCCGAACGCGATGCAGGGCTTTTCGCAGAATCGTGACAAGCCGATTCAGATCGATGCGGCTTCGCTCGAAATGCGCGACAAGGACAAGGCTGCGACGTTCAGCGGCAACGTGAAGGTCGTGCAGGGCGACACCACCATGCTCTGCAAGACGCTCGTCGTGTTCTACGACAACAATCAATCCGCCGGCAGCAAGAAGCCCGCGATGAAGGCGGCGACACCGGGGCCGACCGGCAGTTCGTCGATCAAGAGGCTTGAGGCGCAAGGTGGCGTCATCGTCACCCAGAAGGACCAGACCGTGACCGGCGACCGCGGCGTGTTCGATATGCGCGCCAACACGGTCACGATGCACGGCAATGTCCTGCTGACCAAGGACAAGAATGTGCTCCGCGGCGACCGCCTCGTTGTCGATCTCACCACCGGCATCTCTCGCGTCGAATCGAATAGCGGTCGCGTGCAGGGTGTCTTCCAGGCTGCGCCGAGCGGGTCGTCACCCGGGGCCGGTCCGTCCGGTTCGCAGCCGTCAGCGGCACCGGGCGCGCCCGGAAAACCGCTCAAACTCAATGACTTACCGACTTCGCGGAAGCGGAACGGTTGAACCGGATGCGTTGTGCCTGTATCACCCGGCCCTTGAACATTTTGGGATGGGCAATGTGCCTTCGCTCCATCATGCTCAGGCAACACTCCAAGGGCTGATTTGAAGCGGGCATGGTGGATCTCCTGCGCATCTTTCGTCGTCGAGGCCCGGGACGTGGACGGCAAGGTTTTGCCCGTTCCGGTCAGGACACTTTGCGTCAGGACATCACCTCACTGGCGGCTCGGATGGGTGACATCTTCAAGCCGGCGGCCGGCGAGAAGCCGTTAGCTGCGCGGGAGGCGCCGCGCGAGACCGCGCCGGTCAGACGCGAGGCTGCCGCCGTGGCGATCCCGCGCGAGCCGCCGCCAACTCTTGCACCTCAGGAGTCCTCCGCGTTCACGCATAACGCGCCGCCGATCCCGCGTAACCTGCCGCGGGATGCTGCGAACGAGCAGCCGCGCGCGAACGCGCCGCGCAGCCGTGCCGCAACCGGCGGTGCCGCGCCGCGCGCGCAGCATGCAGGCTATCTCGCGGTTCATGGCGTCGAGAAGAGTTTCGGTGCGCGCAAGATCGTTCACGGTGTCAGCATCTATGTCCGGCGCGGCGAGGCGGTCGGCATCCTCGGGCCGAACGGCGCCGGCAAGACCACCTGCTTCTACATGATCACCGGTCTTATCAAGCCGGATCGCGGCCGCGTCGAACTCGATGGTCACGACGTGACGCAATTGCCGATGTATCAGCGCGCGCGGCTCGGGAGCGGTTATCTGCCACAGGAAGCGTCGATCTTTCGCGGATTGTCTGTCGAAGACAACATCCGCGCGGTGCTCGAAGTGGTCGAGCCTGACAAGCGCAAGCGCGAACGCGAACTGGATTCGCTGCTCGATGAATTCAACATCACGCGCCTGCGGAAGTCTCCGTCCATCGCGCTCTCCGGCGGCGAGCGGCGGCGCGTGGAAATTGCCCGCGCGCTGGCCTCGCGCCCCAATTACATGCTGCTCGATGAGCCGTTTGCGGGCATCGATCCGATTGCGGTCGGCGATATTCAGCAACTGGTGCGCCATCTCACACAGCGCGGCATCGGCGTTCTGATCACCGACCACAACGTGCGCGAGACGCTGGGCCTGACGGATCGCGCCTATATCGTCTATGCGGGAGAGATCCTGACTGAGGGCAATCCGGAAGAGATCGTCAACGATCCGGACGTGCGCCGCCTCTATCTGGGCGAGGAATTCCGGCTCTGATTCACCTCGATCTGCGATCGGTGAGCTGCTGGGCGAGTATCCCGAATTTTTGAAACGTCAAGCCGTGTACAAGCTTGCAGGAAAAGTATAAGCAAGAAACGGACCAACTTTTGGACCGGATCTGACTTTATGGCGCTCACGCAGAGACTAGAGTTCCGCCAGTCGCAGTCGCTGGTGATGACGCCGCAGCTGATGCAGGCGATCAAGCTGCTGCAGCTGTCCAATCTGGACCTCGTGGCGTTCGTCGAGGACGAGCTTGAGCGCAATCCCCTGCTTGAGCGGGCCAATCAGGACGGCGCTCCTGACCATGGCGAGCCGGCCTCTGCTCATGCGGAGGGCGATGGCGCGGATTTCTCCGACGGCGCGGAGTTTTCATCGGGCGGCGATGGTGAACGATCCAGCGACGCCTTCGAGCCCGGCACCGAAGAGTGGATGGCGCCCGATCTCGGGACGCGCACCGAGATCGAGCAAACCCTCGATACCGGCATGGAAAACGTGTTTCCGGAGGAGCCGGCGGACGCTGCCGCACGCAACGCGCAGGATGCCGCGCCAACCGCCTACACCGAATGGGGTGGCGGCGCCTCGAACGACGATGACTACAATCTCGAGGCCTTTGTCGCGGCGGAGACGACGCTTGGCGGTCACCTCGCCGAGCAGCTTGCTGTCGCGTTTCCGGATCCTGCAAGCCGCATGATCGGGCAGTACCTGATCGACCTTGTCGATGACGCAGGCTATGTGCCCGCCGATCTCGGCGACGCGGATGAGAAACTCGGAGCGTCGCGCGAAGCGGTCGAGGCTGTGCTTTCAGTGCTGCAGAAGTTCGATCCGCCCGGCGTCTGTGCGCGCAACCTGAGCGAATGCCTGGCGATCCAGTTGCGCGAACGTGACCGTTACGATCCCGCGATGCAGGCGCTGGTCGAGAATCTCGATCTGCTGGCGAAACGCGACATCGCTTCTTTAAGAAAAATCTGCGGCGTCGACGATGAAGACATTGCCGACATGATCGGCGAGATTCGCCATCTCAATCCCAAGCCCGGCCTGAAGTTCGGATCGGCCAAGACCCAGAGCGTCGTGCCTGATGTCTATGTGCGCCCCGGTCCCGATGGCGGCTGGCATGTCGAGCTTAACAGCGACACGTTGCCCAAAGTTCTGGTCAATCAGGTCTACTATTCGCAACTGTCCAAAACCATCCGCAAGGACGGCGACAAATCCTATTTCACCGACTGTCTGCAGAACGCGACATGGCTGGTGCGTGCGCTCGACCAGCGCGCGCGGACCATCCTGAAGGTCGCGACCGAAATCGTTCGCCAGCAGGACGGCTTTTTTACGCAAGGCGTGGCGCACTTGCGGCCGCTTAATCTGAAGGCAGTCGCCGACGCCATCCAGATGCACGAATCGACGGTTTCGCGGGTGACCGCGAACAAGTACATGGCGACCAACCGCGGCACATTCGAACTCAAGTACTTCTTTACCGCCTCGATTGCGTCAGCCGACGGTGGCGATGCGCACTCCGCAGAAGCCGTGCGGCACCGCATCAAACTTCTGATCGATGCAGAAAGTCCGAGCGCGATCCTGTCCGACGATACCATCGTGGAACGATTGCGTGGCGACGGCATTGATATAGCCCGGCGCACGGTAGCGAAGTATCGTGAAGCCATGCGTATTCCTTCGTCCGTGCAACGCCGCCGCGACAAGCAGAGCATGCTCGGCACAGCATTGACGTCCGCGGCGCCCGCCGTGGACCGGTCCCGCGACACAGCTACCGCTTGACTGCGGCGTCAAGAAGCGGAACGCTCCTTCATCCGAACTGCAAAAACCGAACACCACGTCCGAAGAAGCAAGTGAGGAATGTCATGACACTCCGGGTCTCTGGAAAAAGCATCAGCGTCGGTGAAGCTCTGCGCGATCGCGTCAGCGAACGCACGGACGAAGTGCTGCGAAAATATTTCGACGGCAATTACTCCGGCCACATCACGCTCAGCAAGGATGGCTTCGGCTTCCGGACCGATTGTTCGCTTCACCTGGATTCGGGAATCACGCTTGAAGCGGATTCGATGGCGACCGACGCGTATGCCAGCGCCGATCAGGCGTTGCTGCTGATCGAGAAACGTTTGCGCCGCTACAAGAGCCGCCTGAAGGATCGTTCGGCGCGCAAGTCGCATGCGGCGAGCGCGGCGCTGTCCGATCTCAACGGTGCGGCGCTCGACGCGCCGAGCTATGTCATCGAGGCGCCATCGCACGAGGACGAGGACGCCAACGAGTTCAATCCGGTGATTATCGCGGAGGCGACCACCGCGCTGAAGCGATACTCGGTCAGCGAAGCGGTGATGGAACTCGATTTGACCGGCGCGCCGGTCATGGTGTTTCAGCACGGCAGCAGCGGGCGGGTGAATATCATTTACCGTCGGCCGGACGGCAATGTCGGCTGGGTCGATCCTCCTGTGGTCGGCGAATCGGTTCGCCATTGACGCCTCGGGCGCGCCTAACTATGGTCCGCCGCCTTTGAAGGAAGCGGGCCAGAGTTTGGTTCGAATGGCCCTTGACGCCGCCCGGTCTGAGACCGATTTTGTAAGTTCACCAACGACTTAACCTCACCCTCGGAACGTTCCATGACGATTACCGATCTGGTCGCACCCGAGGCGATTCTCCCTGCTTTGAAAGTCAACAGCAAGAAGCAGGCGCTTCAGGAACTCGCCGCGCGTGCCGCTGTTCTCACCGGGCAGAATGAGCGATCGATCTTCGAGGTGCTTCTCCAGCGCGAGAAACTGGGAACCACTGCCGTCGGTTACGGCGTGGCGATTCCTCACGGCAAGCTGCCGAAGCTCGACAAGTTGTCGGGTCTGTTCGCGCGGCTGGATCGCCCCATCGACTTCGAGGCGATGGACGGTCAGCCGGTCGATCTGGTGTTCCTGCTGCTGGCGCCCGAGGGTGCCGGTGCGGATCACCTGAAGGCACTGGCGCGCATTGCACGGTTGCTGCGCGATCAGGAGATCGCCAAGAAGCTGCGCGCATCGAAAGACGCGCAGGCGCTGTATTCGGTGCTGGCGCTGCCGCCAGCGACAGCGGCTTGATAGCAAACGGCTGTCATTGCCGGGCTCGACCCGGCAATCAATTCCCTCAGAAATGTATTTCAAGAAGAGCGATGGATGCGCGGGCCAAGCCCGCGCATGACAATCGAGATTAAAAAAAAGCGGCGGCGCGGGGAGCGCCGCCGCTTCGTTCATGATTGTCGCATCACACTGCGCGGCCTGTGGCCGGCTCAGTGAACGCTGACGGTTTCCAGCTCGTTGCTCCATGCATTCGCGATCGCCGCTTCTCGGCTGTCGGTCAGCATGATCGGCGTGCCGTCGGCGGCGTGAAGCGCGAACAACTTCAGGCCGGGCGCGATCTGCGGCGCCTGCGGGAAAAGTCCCGGCACGTCTTCCGAGCGAATCTGTTTGACGTAGGCGATATGGCCTTCGCCCAGGGTTGCCAGCGTCTCCAGCGAGACAGCCGGTTCGAAGATGACATTACCAGTCATGGTCTCGACTCCTTACAGTTGTTAAGCGGTCGAGTCCGCTACTCGTTCCATTATTCATGCTCATTGATGGCTATCGTCTTAACGACCCGTTCAGGCTCGGGACGAGCCAGATCGATCGACAGCAGTCCGTTCTTCAGGTCTGCGCCGATGACATACATCCCGTCAGCCAGCACGAAGGTGCGCTGGAAGTGACGCGCGGCAATGCCGCGATGAATGTATTGCCGGGTTTTGTCGTCCAGTTGGCGGCCCCGGATCACGAGCTGATTTTCCTCAGTGGTTACATCGAGTTGGTCACGGGTAAATCCAGCGACCGCCAGCGTGATCCGCAGGCGCTCGGGCTGGCCGTCATCACGGCCGCACCGCTCGATGTTGTAAGGAGGATAACCGTCTGCACCTTTCACGACGCGATCGAGCGCACGCTCGATTTCGTCGAATCCCAAAAGGAACGGACTCGATAGCGAAGGAACACGAGACATTCACAAAGTCCTCTCGAAGCGACTTTGAGGTTGGAGCCCTTGCGGCGCTCTTTCCTGGTTCCCGGCCGCCTCTCGGCCGACCGGTTGATCTGAATATGGCGATGTCCCTGGCGTTGTTCAAGAACCACTAACTGCCTATAAACAGGGATGAATCCGGCTAATCGCGAATCCGGCTGCGGCCGTCGGCGCTAAACAGATGCAGCTTATCCCGCGCCGCCGAGACTCGGATGCGCTCGCCGATGGCGGGGGCCTCTTCACCGGGAAGGCGAACGATAATCTCGCCGGGGGGCAATTCGCCGGGCTTGGCGCTAACGGTGGGACCGCCGCCGCCACGGGGGCGCGTGCCGTACACGTATGTTTCGGCGCCCACCCGCTCGATGGCGTCGATCGCTAGCTCGAGCACGAGGCCTTGTGGTGCTGCTGCGCCAGCCAGCGTGAAGTCCTCCGGGCGAATCCCGAGAATGGCATCGCCGGGCGTCTTGATTTGCAGCGCATCGAGTGGGGCGCCGAGATCGTTCGCTTTCACCGACAACAAATTCATCGGCGGCGCGCCGATGAACGAGGCTACGAATGTCGTGGCCGGTTTCTTGTAGATGTCGAGCGGTTTGCCGATCTGCTCGACCATGCCGCCATTCATCACCACCAGAATATCAGCGAGGGTCATCGCCTCCATCTGGTCGTGGGTGACGTAGATTGACGTGGTCTTGAGGCGGCGTTGCAATTTGCGGATCTCGACCCGCATGGCGACGCGCAGCTTGGCGTCGAGATTCGATAGCGGCTCATCGAACAGAAACACTTTCGGCTGCCGCACGATGGCGCGGCCCATGGCGACGCGCTGGCGCTGGCCGCCGGACAGTTGCCGCGGCTTGCGATCAAGCATCGGCGTGATTTCCAGAATCTGCGCGGCTTCGCGGACCCGCGTGTCGATCTCCGGCTTGGGCATTCCGCGATTGCGCAGGCCGTAAGCCATGTTGTTGTAGACGCTCATATGCGGATAGAGCGCGTAGTTCTGGAACACCATCGCAATATCGCGGTCGGCCGGCTCGATCTCGTTGACGACACGCCCGCCGATATCGATTTCACCGCTGGTGATGGTCTCAAGGCCCGCCACCATCCGCAGCAGGGTGGATTTGCCGCAGCCGCTGGGTCCGACCAGTACGCAGAACTGTCCGTCACCGACCTCGAAGTTGATGCCTTTAATGGCATCGACGCCGCCAGCGTAGGTTTTCTTCACATCGCGCAGGACGACATTCGACATATTCGTTCCTTGAACTTCCCAGCTCTATTTTTCGGTTTCGACAAGGCCGCGCACGAACAGCCGTTGCATGAACACGACAACGGCGACTGGTGGCAACATTGCGAGGATCGCGGTGGCCATCGCCAACTGCCACTCAGCCAGTTCGTCGGTGGTGGTCAGCATTTTCTTGATGCCGGTCACGATGGTTTGCATCGAGTCCTGTGTGGTGATCAGCAGTGGCCACAGATACTGATTCCAGCCGTAGATGAACTG
>CALRLJ020000131.1:0-9089 GCA_943368635.1 Sediminibacterium ginsengisoli
CCATCAAATAATGTCGATCCAGCGGTCGCCGCAGGATTTGGCCACGAATGGTCGACGTTCCGTCAGGGAGAGGATGCCTTTTCCGCGGACGACCGGGCAGCCATTTTCGAGTCCTATTTTCACATTTTTCCCTGGGACAGCCTGCCCGCTAACGCGACCGGTATGGATGTCGGATGCGGTAGCGGCCGTTGGTCCGTGATGGTGGCGCCGCGCGTCGGACATCTTCACCTTCTCGATGCAAGCGCCGACGCACTGAATGTCGCGCGCGCGAATCTGGCAGCCGCAAACAACGTGACCTTCCATCACGCCAGCGTGGGAGAACTGCCGCTCCCCGACGCATCGCTTGATTTCGCGTTTTCGCTGGGCGTGCTGCATCACGTCCCCAACACCCTGGCAGCGATTGCCGAAATCTCGACCAAACTGAAGCCTGGCGCGCCGTTCCTGATCTATCTTTACTACGCGCTCGATAACCGGCCCGGCTGGTATCGAGCGCTGTGGAAGTTCAGCAACATCTTCCGTGTCGTGATCTCGAGCCTTCCGGAGAAGCCGCGCCTGTGGATCAGCCAGGTCATCGCGGTGTTCGTATACTGGCCGCTGGCCCGGCTGGCGGCGTTCGTCGAGCGGTTGGGATTTTCCGCCGCGGCACTGCCGCTGGAATCTTACAAGGACCGTGCATTCTATGTGATGAGAACCGACGCCTATGACCGGTTCTGCACCCGCCTCGAACAACGCTTCACGCGCGGTCAGATCCAAGACATGCTGACCTCCGCCGGGTTTCAGGACATTCGCTTTTCAGAGCGCGTACCCTACTGGTGCGCCGTCGGGACCAAGCGCTGACCGGATGATGCATTTCTCATGACTTCATTTCTTTTCATCACGACCCCGCTCATTGCTTGCATCCTTTGCGCGATCCTGATTGTGCTGCTTCGCCCCCTGCTCCAGCGCTATGCATTGGCGCGGCCGAACGCACGATCTTCGCACACCGTGCCCACGCCGCAGGGCGGCGGCGTCGCGGTGATCGCCGCAACCGTCGCGTCAGCCGCGATCTCGGTTGCTCTTTTTGGTGCGGCTGTGGATACCGCTTTGCTCGCCGTTCTCGCAGCGGCGGTCCTTCTTGCGTTCGTCGGCGCCTACGATGACCTGAAAACAATGCCTGTTCTACCGCGCCTGCTGATGCAGGCCGTGGCCGTGGGCATTGTTCTGGCGGCCCTTCCTGCTGAGTTTCATCTCGTCTCGGTCCTGCCGGTCTGGGCGGAGCGCGTCCTGCTGCTGATCGGCGGCCTATGGTTCGTCAACCTCGTCAACTTCATGGACGGTCTTGACTGGATCACAGCCGCCGAGGTCGTGCCCGTCACGGCAGCGTTGGCCCTTTTCGGATTCTTCGGCCAACTGCCATCTGCGCCGGCGATGATCGCTCTCGCGCTCTGCGGCGCGATGCTTGGCTTTGCGCCCTTCAACAAACCCGTCGCAAAACTCTTCCTTGGCGACGTAGGAAGCCTGCCCATCGGGCTGCTGATGGGATGGTGCCTGCTTGAGCTCGCGGGAAGCGGGCATCTGCTCGCCGCACTGCTGCTGCCGCTGTATTATCTCGCCGACGCGACGCTGACGCTCCTGAAGCGCCTGTCGAAGGGCGAAGCGGTCTGGATCGCCCATCGGTCGCATTTTTACCAGCAAGCCACCGACAACGGATTCAGCGTGATGCAGGTGGCCGGCGAAGTGTTCGTTCTGAACCTGGTTCTCGCAGCCTTTGCGGCGGTCACGATCTGGATCAAATCCCCTTACGTGCAGGGAATGACATTCGCACTGGGTTTGAGCGCCGTCGCGCTGGTGCTCAGCCGCTTCTCCCGCCAACGCGAACCGCTCGGATAGGATCAGGCCGTCCCGCTCTTGAACTCGGGGATCGCATCCTTCAACACCCCGACGATGACGCTGCGCTGTTCGCCGCCCACGGCTTGCTCCAGCGTGGACAGCCACCGCTGCAATGTATCGAGCGGCGGCTCGTTGGGGCGCGCGGCGACGATACCCGCAATGCCGATGTCCGTTGTCGGCTCCTCATGGGCGAACAGGATTTCGTTCAGGCGCTCGCCCGGCCGGACACCGGTGAACACAATGTCGATGTCATAACCCGGCTGAAGCCCGGACAGCCTGATGATGCGTTCGGCGAGATCGACGATCTTCACCGGCTGCCCCATGTTCAGGACATAAACGGACACATCCGGCCGCACCGGATCGAGCGCGTGGGTTGCCGACATCACCACGAGGTCGCACGCTTCGCGAATGGTCATGAAATAGCGGACCATATCCGGGTGCGTAACCGTAACAGGACCGCCCGCCTCGATCTGCGCCTTGAATTTCGGCACCACCGAACCGTTCGACGCCAGCACGTTGCCGAAGCGAACTGAAATCAACCGCATCGGCGCTTTGCCGTTCGCCTTGTGCATCAAGTCGCGGTCGAGTGCCTGACAATACATTTCGGCGAAGCGCTTGGTCAGCCCAAGCATCGAGACCGGTTCGATCGCCTTGTCCGTCGAAATCATCACCATCGCATCGGCGCCGGCGCTGACCGCAGCGTCTGCGACATTGACGGTGCCGAAGATATTGGTCTTGACGCCCTCACCCCAGTCCCGCTCCAGGATCGGAACGTGCTTCAAGGCGGCAGCGTGGAACACGATGCTCGGCTTAAACGCAGTCATGAGATACGCAATGCGTTCCCGGTCCCGAATGTCCGCGATACGGCCTTCGATGATCGCAGCCGGAAACTTCGCCGTCAGGCTTTCGACCACCGCATGAAGCGCCGGTTCCGAGTGTTCCACGATTAGCAGGCGCGATGCACCGAAGGTCACCACGCGATCGCAAATTTCCGATCCGATCGATCCGCCGCCGCCGGTAACGACGACGGACTTTCCCTTCACGAAGTTTTCAAGGCGCTGATAATCGATCTTCACGCTCGGCCGCAGCAGCAGGTCTTCCACCGCCACCGGCGCAAGCCGAGGAGCCTCGCCGCTGCCTTCCAGCGACGGCAGGCGGCTGACCGTCAGCCCGAGCTTGCGGGCGCGTGTCAGCACTGACTCCGGCGATGCATCCGCTTCGAAAGCCGACGGCATCATGATGAGACGTTCCAGCGGCCTGTCCCGGCGAGAGAAGTCCTCGACCACATCGGCAAGATCGTCGATCCCGCCGAGCACGGGAATCCCACGGATCGATTGTCCGCGATCCGATATGGACGGAGACAGCACACCGACCGGCCATGTCCGCTTCACGGCGCCGCTTTCGATTCCGCGCAGCAAGACTTCAGCGTCAGCCGCGCGTCCGACCAGCAATGTCGGCGACGCATCGAGGCCGCGCGCCTGGTTGAGTGTCCGCGTGTAGCGGAAATAGCGATAGGCGACGCGCAGGCCGCCCAGCGCGAAGTTCTGCATGAACCAATAGATGATGATCGTGGTCTTGCCGAAGAAGAATGTGCCGTACACGTTCGGCGCAATGAAGATGTAGTCCAGCACCAGCAGCATCAGCGCCAGCACCGTGGAGGCTTTGACGATGTTGAAAAAGTCCGGCAGCGAAATGAACCGCCACTTGGTGGTGGTCAGCCGGAAGACGTAACAAACCACGATGCTGAAAAGCACGAAGTACGGCAGGATGCGGAACAATATCGGCAAGCGCTCGATGAGACCGCTGCCCTCGAACCGCAGATAGAAACTCGCAACCACCGCGAAGATTGTCGCCAGCACATCGTGAATGACGATCAGCAGATTGCGCCAGGTGAGGCGTGGAAACCTGAATCGGGACAAGGCGGCCATGGCTATGCCTGCCCTGCGGCGCTTTGCGTGCCGGATTCGCGCATCGCCATGCCGCCCGCCACGCCCACAGCCAGCACGTAGATCCATCCTTCGTGAAAATCGAACAGATGCGAATTCAGCAGCGAGCTGACGAAATTTTCAACCACCGCAACCAGACCCACCCATGTCGCAAGGCCGGTGCCAGTAAACATCTTCAGGTGCGCGAACCACATCGCATACAAAGCGAGAAAGCCGACAAGCCCCCACTGCACCGCCACGTTGAGCGTCTGGTTATGCGGATTGCCGATAATCTGCGCCGACGCTCCCGTCTGGCCGACCGCATCACGAGCGAACAGCGTTTTAGTCGATCCCGTTCCGTGCCCCACGAGCGGTGCTTCCGCGACAAACTTGATCGACTTCCGCCAGAATTCGAGCCGCTCGCCGACGGACGTTACCGCATTGCTCTCATGATAGCTCTTGTATTCGCTCCCGATCATCGCCACCCGCATCCGCAGGTAAGGCGACGACGTCCACGCAACCGCACCGGCGGCAATCACAGCCGCCATCAACAGCAGAAACCCGCGGGTGCTGAAATGCTTCGCCGCGAAGATAACAACCAGCACCGGGATACAAACGAAAACCGTACGCGAGCTTGCGACAAATGCCATGTTGGCGAGGAAACCGATCCCGAGAACAAGCAGGAGCGCAGCCCATGTTGTCCGCTGCTCTCTCAGCAGGTAGATCGCCGCACCAAACGCAGCGAAGGCGCAGAGGGCGAATTCCTGGCTCTGCGCGATGTAATTTTTCACCGGAACGCCGAGCGAGCGACCCGATTCCAGAACGACGCGAGGATCGACGAACATCAGCCACGATGTCAGCATCACCGCCGTGCAAGAGCCGAGAAACGCGAGCATCACCCATAATCCGCGCTCCGATCTTTGAAAGTGATAGATCAGGAACGGAATCGCGAGCAGCTTGGCAACCGGATTGATGCCAGAAAGGCGGGCCGCCCATGGCGCGTCCACCGCCCACAGCGTGCCGACCACGGCAAGAGCGAAAAGCAGCAGCGGGGTGGAGCATGCCGGCTGCTTCATCGTCACGAGGAAACTCTGCAGGTCGATTGTCGGGATCAGCAGCAGCAGCCACACCACCGCGAAGATCGCGACCAGCGATGTCGACCATGGCAGCGAGATGGCCACCAGAACCACCGCAATGTCGGCGGCCTTGGTCCATGCCGCCGTGTTGCGCCAGATCGAAGGCGATGCGTGAGCCGAAAGATCGGACGCGTTCGCGGTCATGCCTTGCTCTCGCGCGCACGCTTGACCAGCGACGTGGTTGAGTGCCCCGGCAGAATATCGACCAGCACAATCTCGCCGCCGTTGGCCGCGACGATCTCGTGACCGACAACCTGCTCGCGGGTGTAGTCGCCGCCCTTGACCAGCACGCTCGGCTTGATCTGAGTGATCAACTCCAGCGGCGTATCCTGCTCGAAAATGGCAACCAGATCGACCGCCTCGAGCGCCGCAAGAACTTCGGCGCGCGCGCGTTCGTCCTGCACCGGTCGTTCCGCTCCCTTGAGCCGCCTCACCGACGCATCGCTGTTGAGACCGACGATCAGACGATCGCAGGCGGCGCGCGCCTGCGTCACCACCCGCACGTGGCCCGGATGGAGAATGTCAAAGCAGCCGTTGGTGAAGCCGACACGCAGCCCTTGCCTGCGCCACTCGGCAAGATGCGCATCGAGATCGGCGGCGCTTGAAGCAATTTTCTCTTCAGCCGCGAGTGAAGCGTGCGGCAGAATCTTCCGCCGCAATTCGGCCAGCGAAACCGTCGCCGTCCCCGGCTTGCTGACGGCCACGGCCGCCGCCGCCGTCGCGCAGCGCAAGCATGTGTCCCAGTCCGTTCCCGCCGCCAGCGTCACGGCCAGCACTGCCGCCACGGTGTCGCCCGCACCGGACACGTCGCGCACCTTCGCGGGCTGGGCCGGAATATGGATCAGACCGCCGTCGCGATGCGCCAGCGTCATCCCCTCCTCGCTTTTGGTGACGAGGATGGCGTCGGCGTCGGCGGTGCGCAGCGCCTCGATCGCGGCATCGGCGATGTCGGCGTCGGACTGGATGCGCCGCCGCGTCGCTTCGGCGAATTCCTTGCGGTTCGGGGTCAGCAGCGTCGCGCCGCGATAGATCGCGAGGTTCGCGCTTTTCGGATCGACGATCACCCGCTTGCCGAGCTTGCGCGCCGCATCGATGACGTTACGGATCACTCGCGCGGTCAGAACGCCTTTGGCATAATCCGACAGCAGCACGATGTCCGCCCGCGGCAGGGCCGAGACGACGGCGTCGATCAGCTTGCGCTCGGTGACTTCGGACGCCGCAGCCGACAACTCCCAGTCCGCCCGCAGCATGTGGGTGGAGAAATGCTCCGAGACAAAACGCACCTTGCGCGTGGTCGGCCGCGCCGGATCGGTCACCAGAACCGGCTCGATCAGGTCTTCCTTCGAAAGCTCCGCCTTCAGCGTCTCACCGGCGATGTCGTTGCCGACGAGGCCGACGAAAATGCATTTCGCTCCGAGCGAGGCGATATTGCGCGCGACGTTGCCCGCGCCACCGACATTGATCTCGCTGCGGCGGACCGCGATCACCGGCGCGGGTGCTTCCGGTGAAATGCGGGCGACTTCGCCATAGACGAATTCATCCAGCATCAAGTCGCCGACGCACAACACGGTCTGGCGGACAATCGCTTGCGACAGCGCGTCAAAATCGAACATGAGAACGCCTGTATCCCTGGTGCCCGGTTGCGCGATCAGCGGTAGCGATCGGGCCGGTCGAGAAAATCCCTGACATAGTGACCAACGGCATCTTCCAATGCCGTGAAGCCGCCATTGTAGCCTGCGCCGTGCAGATGATCGACCTCTGCTTGCGTGAAGTACTGGTAACTGCCGCGAATTTGTTCCGGCATGTCGATGTATTCGATGTTCGGCTTGGCGCCGAGCGCCCCGTAGGCTGCGAGAATGAGATCGCGGAAGCTGCGCGCCTGGCCGGTGCCGACGTTGTAGATGCCGTTCACGGACCGCGTCGCCAGCAGCCACATGATAACGCGCACCACATCATCGACGTGAATGAAATCACGTCGCTGGTCGCCGTCGGCGATGCCGTCGCGATGCGACTTGAACAGCTGCACCACGCGGCCGGACCGGATGTCATCGAAGCGCCGCGCCAGCACGCTCATCATCGTGCCCTTGTGATATTCGTTCGGTCCGAACACGTTGAAGAACTTCAACCCGGCCCATTGCGGCGGCATCTTCCCGCCCTTCGCGACGCGTTCAACCACCGCCATATCGAACAAATGCTTGCTCCAGCCGTAGAGATTCATCGGCCGCAGCGTCTTCAGCGCCTCAAGCGAGGCATCGTCACGAAATCCATGCTCGCCATCGCCATAGGTCGATGCGGAGGACGCATAAATGAACGGAACGGAATTCGCGGTACACCAGTCGAGCAACCGCATCGACAAGCGGAAATTGGTTTCGATCACCAGATCGCCGTCGGTCGCGGTGGTCTCCGAGATTGCGCCGAGATGGACGACGGCGTCGAGCTTGCGCCCGGCCAGCCATTGCATCAGTTCCGCCGGCGGAACGATGTCGGAGAGCTGGCGCTTGGCGAGGTTGCGCCACTTGCCGTCCGACCCCAGAAAATCGCACACGGCCACGTCCGCGCGGCCCGCATCGTTAAGGGCGGCGACGACGTTCGACCCGATAAAACCGGCCCCTCCGGTGACCAACAGCATTGAGGAATCCCGCCCGATTGATGAGGGTCACCTTTGCCTCACTCCCGCCCGGCAGGCAACTCACGTCAGTCGATGTGGTGAAGGCCGGGGACAGGCGAAAACCGATGAAAACGCATCTGGACGCCGTGCAGGCGACGCGGTAACCGGCTGATCGTGCACAATTCTCCCGGCCCAAGGAAAACGGCTGCAAAGCCCTTCAATAAATGAATAATAGTTCATTTTTAGACCAATTGAAGGTTACGCCCGATCCCACGGAAACCAGTCCCATTCTGGTGATTCCGTACATGTGGATCGGGGATTTCGTCCGTGGCCATACTGTGGTCCGGGTGCTCAAGGAGCGCTGGCCCAACCGCCCGGTCGATCTGCTGGTGACCAGCCTGTGCGCACCGCTGGTGGATTACATGCCCGGCGTGCGCCGTGGCATCGTTTGGGATCTGCCGCGCGGACGGCTCGCCCTGAAGAAGCAATGGGCGCTGGCCGGGCAGTTCCGGGAGGCAGGCTATGGCACCGCCCTGGTGATGCCCCGGACGTGGAAGGCAGCCATTGCCCCGACGATGGCAGGCATTCCGCAGCGGACCGGCTTCGTCGGCGAAGTCCGCTTCGGACTTATCAATGACTGGCGCTGGGGCGAGCGGAAAATGCCCCGCTTTATCGACAAGAACGCCGCCCTCGCCTTGCCGGCCGATGCGCCGTTGCCGAAGCAATGGCCCGTTCCCGAGCTTGTGGTGCCGCCCGCGGAGGTCGCCGCGTGGCGTCAGGCCAATAATCTCGGCCAAAGTGCAGCGGTAGCACTAGCTCCGGGATCGGTCGGCGCCTCCAAACGCTGGACCTATTATGCAGAGGCGGCGCGCACGTTCGCCGAACAGGGTCTGGACGTCTGGGTGGTTGGCGGACCCGGCGAAAAAGCCATCGCCACCGAGATCGTCAGTTTTGCCGGACCGCGCGTCCGCGATCTGACCGGGACGGATCTGCGCAACGGCATCATGGCAATGGCAGCGGCCAAGACCGTCATTTCCAACGACTCCGGCCTGATGCATATCGCCGCCGCCATCGGCACGCCCGCGATCGGTATTTTCGGCCCGACCAGCCCGTACCACTGGGCACCGCTGAACGGCCTCGCCGCCACCATCAAGCGCGCCACCGACCTGCCCTGCCAGCCCTGCCACAAGCCGGTCTGTACCCAGAACGATCATCGCTGCATGCGCGACATCCCGGCATCGGAAGTCGTGGAGATCGCGCAAGGCGTCATGGCAAACGCGGTCGCAGATGCCCCGCGTTAATCTCGAACCATGGCCGCACTTGCGCCTCTATCTCGCTGTGACTACCACTTGTGGCGACCACTGAATTGCAACCTGAACCAACGCGGTGACATGTGAGCCAGGACCGGATCGCAGCACATTTTCAAAGCTCGCTCGCGGGGCTGTCCAAGGCCGTGCAAAGCGATGAACTGCTTGCGACGACGCATACGATTGCGCGCGCTGTTGCCGATGCACTCCGCTCTGGAAACAAACTGCTGCTGATCGGCAATGG
>CALRLJ020000132.1:0-9057 GCA_943368635.1 Sediminibacterium ginsengisoli
CTGGGACGTCGGCCATCAGGCCTATCCGCACAAGATTCTCACCGGCCGCCGTGACCGCATCCGCACCCTGCGCATCGGTAACGGCCTGTCGGGATTCACCAAACGCGCCGAGAGCGAGTACGATCCGTTCGGCGCGGCACATTCCTCGACCTCGATTTCCGCCGGTCTCGGCATGGCGGTGGCGCGCGACCTTACCGGCGGCAAGAACAATGTCATCGCGGTGATCGGCGACGGTTCGATGTCCGCGGGCATGGCCTATGAAGCCATGAACAATGCCGGTGCGATGCACTCGCGCCTGATCGTCATTCTCAACGATAACGACATGTCGATTGCGCCGCCGGTCGGCGCGATGTCGGCCTATCTCGCGCGTCTGTTGTCCGGAAAAACCTATGGCTCGGCCCGCGAAGCACTGAAAAATCTCGCGCACAAGCTGCCCAAGTTCTTCGAGGATCGCGCGCTGCGCGCCGAGGAATATGCCCGTGGCATGGTCACCGGCGGCACGCTGTTCGAGGAACTCGGCTTCTTCTATGTCGGCCCCATTGACGGCCATAACCTCGATCATCTTCTGCCCGTGCTGCAGAATGTGCGTGATGCCGAAACCGGGCCTATTCTGGTTCACGTCGTCACACAAAAGGGCAAGGGCTACGCACCCGCCGAGGCTTCTGCGGATAAGTATCACGCTGTCTCCAAGTTCGATGTCGCCACCGGCGCACAGGCGAAGGCAAAATCCAACGCGCCGTCTTATACTGCGGTGTTCGGACAAAGCCTGATCAAGGAAGCCCAGAAAGACGACAAGATTGTCGCTGTCACCGCTGCGATGCCCGGCGGCACCGGGGTCGATCTGTTCGAGAAGGTTTTCCCAAAGCGCACCTTCGACGTCGGCATCGCCGAGCAGCATGCGGTGACGTTCGCTGCCGGTCTCGCCACCGAAGGATTCAAGCCGTTCTGCGCGATCTACTCCACATTTCTGCAGCGCGGCTACGATCAGGTCGTGCATGACGTCGCGATCCAGCGCCTGCCCGTTCGTTTTGCTATCGACCGCGCCGGTCTCGTCGGTGCCGACGGCCCGACCCATGCCGGTTCGTTCGACAATGTCTATCTCGGCTGCCTCCCCGGCTTCGTCATCATGGCGGCGGCGGATGAAGCCGATCTCGTCCACATGGTCGCGACGCAAGTCGCAATCGACGATGCGCCGAGCGCGTTGCGTTATCCACGCGGCGAAGGCCGCGGCGTCGAAATGCCCGAGGCTGGTGTGCCGTTGCCGATCGGCAAGGGCCGCATCATGCGCGAGGCGAGCGGAAGCAAATCAACGGTCGCGTTGCTGTCGTTCGGCGCACGGCTTGGCGAATGCCTCAAAGCCGCCGACGAACTCGACACGCTGGGACTGCCCACCACCGTGGCCGACGCACGCTTCATGAAGCCGCTCGATCTCGACATGATCCTGAAGCTCGCGCGCGAGCACGACGTGCTGATCACCATCGAGGAAGGCTCCATCGGCGGATTCGGTACCCATGTGCTGCAAGCGTTGGCCGATCACGGCGCGCTCGATGGCCACGTTCGCGTGCGCAATCTGGTGCTGCCGGACACGTTCATCGATCACGACTCACCGGCGAAGATGTACGAACAGGCCGGTCTCGACGCCAAGGGTATCGTCGCCAAAGTGTTCGAAGCACTCGGCAAAGATCGAAAATCCGAGACGGTGAAGCTGGCCTGACGGTCACGGCGCATCAGAGGCAGGACATGGCCGAACGCAAGCGCGCGGACCTTCTGCTGGTTGAGCGCGGCTTGTTTGAAAGCCGCGCCCGCGCGCAGGCCGCGATTGAAGCGGGCTGCGTCGTCGCCAACGGCAAACAGGTTCTGAAACCTTCGGAAACGATTCTTACGGATGCCGAGATCGCAGCCGAGTCTGCGCATCCGTGGGTGTCGCGCGGCGGCGTCAAGCTGAGTGGCGCGCTGGACCATTATCCCATCGACATCGAAGACCATGTCTGCGTCGATGTCGGCGCATCCACCGGCGGGTTCACCGAGGTGCTGCTCGCCAATGGTGCGAGCTTGGTCTACGCCATCGATGTCGGACGCGGGCAGTTGCATCCGAGCCTACACGGAAATCCGAAAATTGTCTCGATGGAAGAAACCGACATCCGCTCGCTTGCAGGTAAACGCCTCGAGATCCGCCCCGATGTCGTGGTGATTGATGTCAGCTTCATCTCACTGAAACTCGTCCTTCCCGCCGTGCTGCCGATCGCAGCTGCGCCGACGCATCTGCTTGCGCTGATCAAGCCGCAATTCGAAGCCAAGCGGAAACACTCGAAGAAAGGCATCATCCGCGACGAGACGGTGCATAAAGCTGTTTGCGACGACATCGCCGCCTTCGCGGAATCTTTGGGCTGCACCAAGATCGACGTGTTTCCATCCTCGATCGCGGGCGGCGATGGCAACGCCGAATTCTTTCTCGGCGCGCGGCGCGGGTAACCCTTCATGACCGAGCGCCTCACCATCGATCATGTCGGACATTTCGGTGATGGCGTTGCCGTTGCCGGCGGCGAGAATGTTTTCGTGCCCTATGCATTAGGCGGCGAGACAGTCGACGCGCTGCCCTCGCCCGGCCATCCCGACCGCCGCGCGCTGACGCATATCGTGACGCCAAGCCCGGAGCGCATCGATCCGTTCTGCCCACATTTTGGCACCTGCGGCGGCTGCGCCATCCAGCATTGGCAGCCGGAATCTTACCGGACATGGAAGCGGCAACTTGTGATCGATACGCTGCATCACGCCGGGATCGATTGTGACGTCACCGAGCTGATCGATGCCCACGGTACCGGCCGCCGCCGCATGACGCTGCATGCGCGGCAGAGCCAACAGGGTATCCTGCGCGTCGGCTTTGCAGCCGCCGGACGTCACGAAATTATTGCCATCGATCGCTGCCCGATCCTCGATCCTGCGATGCAGGGCGCTATTGAAGCCGCAAACGAGATCGCGGAATTGCTGAAGCCCGTGAGCAAGCCGCTCGATATTCAAGTCACCGCAGCGGACAACGGTCTCGATGTCGATGTCCGTGGGTCAGGTCCGCTCGGCACGGTGTTGCTGTCGTCGCTTTCAAAGCTCGCAGAACGGCACAATCTCGCGCGGCTGACGCGCCATGGCGAGTTGGTCATCATGCGCAAGCCGCCGGTGGTGCGCGTCGGCAAAGCGCAGGTCACCCTGCCGCCGGGGTCGTTCATGCAGCCCACAGCTCTGGGCGAAGCGACGCTGGCCGAACTTGCCTTCGCGCGGGCCAAGGGCGCGAAGCACGTTGCGGATTTGTTTTGCGGGTTCGGCCCGTTTGCGTTTCGACTTGCGGAGAAATTCAAGGTATCGGCGTTCGACAGCGACGCAGGTGCAGTGACGGCGCTGCAAAACGCAGTGAAGCTCACGCAAGGTCTTAAGCCGATTAAGGCCGAGACGCGCGACCTGTTCCGCCGTCCGCTGATGCCGCAGGAACTGCGCGATTACGATGGCGTGGTATTCGATCCGCCACGTCAAGGCGCACTGGCGCAGGCGCAGCAACTGGCCGCCAGCAAAATCCCGCTTGCGGTTGCGGTGTCCTGTAATCCGGTGACCTTCGCGCGCGACGCACGCATCCTGATCGATGGCGGCTTCAAGCTGGACAGCGTCACGCCGGTGGATCAGTTCCGCCACACCCCGCATGTCGAGCTGGTGGCGCGGTTCAAGCGGTAATTACCGTCCCCACCGCTCCTGCCAGATCTTCTCGCCAATCGTACACGACACCCGCGGCTCCCGGATCGTAGCCGGCACGACGCGCGGTACAGGCACCCGGTGCGCAACTTCCAGCACCAGCTTGGTCCGGATCGCCTCCTTGAATTTTTCCTTCGTCTTGATCGACACCACGAACGATCCGGCGCCGCCGATCACGCAATCCTCGTAATAGAAATCGAGATTTTCGATATCCATCGTGGCGTAGTTGGTTTCCTTGGACATGATGGGCAAGCCGTTGATGGTGATGCCCTTTGCCAATGCAGCATCGCGCGCCAGAGTAACCGGCTCGCCATTGTTGTTCGGTCCGTCGCCCGAAATATCGATCACCCGGCGCAGCCCCTGATAGACGTTGGCCTCGAACAGCGGCATGGCGAAATTGATCGCGCCCGAGATTGATGTGCGTGAGGCGCGGCGCAGCGGCGCTCTAAGGATTTCCTCGGCCAGCGCACCGGCCGACTCCGGACCATCGATCACGCGCCACGGCACGACGATCTTCTGATCGTTGGCGGCAGCCCATTCGAAATAGGTCACCGCGACCTTGCCCGTCGGGCCGGTTTTCAGCGCCGTTAAAAATTCTTTCGAGGTGACCGCGAGCGCGTAGCCTTCGCGCTGGAGTGCCAGTTCGTCCATGTCCATGGAATAGGAGACATCGACCGCCAGGATCAGTTCGACATCGACCTTGGCCTCCGCAGCAGCTGGCGCCGGGGGCGTGGCCGGGGCCGCAAGGCTCGGAACCACAAGGCTTGGGACATCCCCGCCGGCGATCAGTCCCGCAGCAAGCACAGCCCCGATCGAGACACACCAGCGCATGGCGGACCTCCTGTCGCTCAGATCGCGATGGTGACACGGCCAGCACGGCCCGGAAAGCTGGAACCTGAGCCATCCCCTCCTGTACACAGCCCCGCCGTTCGCCTTCGTGCCCGTTTCCGGGCCAGTTGCCCGGTCGGCAGGCATTTACCAACATTTCATGGAATTTGTTTACGATTCGGATTGCGGCTGACCCTTTGTTGATGAGCGGTCACCGACTGGAAATTGCCATCACAACCTCGCCTTTCCAGGCGTCGAAGTCATTTCGGCGACCAAACCCCTGTGTTTGGATTCGTCCCGTGTTTTCTTGAACGGGTCAGAAAGACCTCAAAGGACTATTTCAATGCTCTCCAGGCTCTCCATTCGCACCAAGCTTGTCGCCCTTGTCTCCCTCCTGCTGATTGCTCTCACCGCCGTGGGCACCTTCGCCATCATGGAAATGCGCGCCATCAACGCCTCCGCTCAGGACATCAAGACAAGCTGGCTGCCGAGCATCCGCCTGGTCGGCGAATTGCGCACCCAATCCGCCCGCTATCGGGCCGTGCTGCGCGACTATCTGACGGAACCGGACGAGAAGTTCATGGCCGATATCCAGCGCAATCTCGATGCCCGCGCCAAGGACTACGACACCGCGAACAAGGCTTACGAGCCGCTGATTTCCTCGCCGGAAGAAGCCGGCTTGTATAAAGAACTATCGGCGACCTGGGCCACATTCCGCGAAGCGGCAGACGAAGTCATCGCCCATGCCCGCAAGCGCGAAACGGCGCAAGCCCGCGAGGTCAACGCCCAGCGCGCGACGATCGCCGGACGCAAAATGGACGGCGTTCTGGCAAAAATCGTCGTGCTGAACGACAAGGGCGCTGCCGCCGCCGGACAGCATGCCGAAAACACCTATGAAATGGCGTTTCGCGTTGTTCTTGCGACTCTCATCGCCATGGCGCTGGCAGGGCTGTGCGCCGCCGTCTTGATCGTGCGTGACGTCGCCAGCGGCATCAACTCGGTCCTGACACCGATGCGCGCATTGGCCAGTGGCGATCTCGCCGCTGAAGTCCCTCATCAGGGCGAGAGCACCGAGGTCGGCCAGATCGCCGATACCGTGCAGGTGTTCAAGGATGCCATGATCGCCAAGAAGGCTGCCGATGAGGCGGCCGCAGCCGAAGCCAGCGTGAAGATGCGCCGCGCCGAAATGCTGGACAAGGCAACCAGCAGCTTCGAGGGCATGATCGGCGAGCTGATCGGCTCGCTCTCATCTGCGTCTACCGAAATGGAAGCCACCGCCAGCACGCTGACCAATGCCGCCGACAACACCCGGCTGCTCTCCAGCGCAGCCGCTAATGCGTCGCACGATGTTTCGGAAAGCATCCAGTCCACCGCCACCGCCACCGAGGAAATCACCTCGTCGGTCCAGGAAATCGGCCGCCAGGTGCTCGAATCCAGCCGCGTCGCCCAGGTGGCCGTTCAGCAGGCCGAGAAAACCGACTCCAGCATCGCCGAACTGTCGCAGGCCGCAAACCGCATCGGCGACGTGGTCAAGCTCATCACCGCCATTGCCGACCAGACCAACCTGCTGGCGCTCAACGCAACCATTGAAGCTGCGCGTGCGGGCGACGCGGGCCGCGGCTTCGCCGTGGTCGCATCCGAGGTTAAGGCGCTCGCCGCCCAGACTGCGAAGGCGACCGACGAGATCACCGCGCAGATCTCCGATATGCAGATCGCCACCGGCGACTCCGTGGTCACGATCAAGGAGATCAGCAGCACCATCAACCTGATGTCGGAAATCTCATCGACGATCGCTGCCGCTGTCGAGGAACAGGGTGCGGCGACGCAGGAAATCGCGCGCAACGTGCAACAGGCCGCTGAACTGAGCATGCGCGTCGCCACCAACATCACCGATGTCGACCGCAGCAACGGCGAGACCGGCGCAGCATCGGCGCAGGTGCTGTCCGCAGCGCAATCGCTGTCGAAGGAAAGCAATCACCTGCAGATGGAAGTGCGCAACTTCCTCTCGACGATCCGCGCCGCCTGACGCGATTCGCCCAGCGAACATTTTAAAAGCCGGCGGTATGAAACTCCGCCGGCTTTTTTGAACTAGCGGCGGCGTCGAAAAGCGACTCATGCATTCCACGCAATGAGCATCGGCATAAACGCCGTAGGTAAAATGCGCATTCCGAATCCGGGCGCGAAATACCTTTACGAACATTTCACCTCACCCAACGAAATTGAAAACTGCGAATGCGAAGCGCTGGAAAGCGAATCGGCGTTCGAACCGCCACCGTCCCCCCGGCACATCGCCCTTCCTCCCAGTTCATTCAGCCAAACCGGTCAGAAAGACTTAAGGTCCAACCATGCTCTCCAGGATGTCCATTCGCGCCAAGCTCACGATCGTGATCGCATTCCTGCTCGTCGCCATGTCCGCGATGGGCCTGCTCGCCGTCAGGCAGATGCAGGCGATCAACACCAGCGCCTCCGAAATCCAGAAGAGCTGGCTGCCGAGCGTTCGCGTGCTCGGCGAGCTGCGCGCCGGTGTCATCACCTATCGCAACGTGATCCGCGAGCACATGCTGTCGGAACTCATCGAGGAAAAACAGGCGCAGGAAAAGACCCTAGAGCTGGTGATCGAAAACAACACCAAGCTGCGCCAGACCTATGAGGCCATGATCACATCGCCGGAAGAACGCGCGCTGTACAAGGAATGGAGCGAGGTCTGGGACAGCTACCGGAAGGGCACCCAAGAGGTGATGGCCCTGTCGCGCAAATCCGCCGGCTCATACCCCCGCGAAGCGCATGATCTGAACACGATCACCGTTAATCTGATCGGGATCAAGGCGGATGGCATCCTGAAAAAGGACATCGAGCTTAATAACAACGGGGCCGACACCGCCGGTCAGGTGGCAACGGACAACTATCATTCGGCTTTCCGGATGGTCGTGATAGCGCTCGGCGCTGCCATTGTTCTGGGTCTTATCGCTGGATTCTATCTGATCCGCGACGTGACAACGGGCATCGCATCCATCGTCTCACCCATGAAAGCGCTCGGCGAAGGCAACCTCGAAGCCGAAGTGCCGCATCAGGGCGAGAAGACCGAGATCGGAACCATGGCCGACACGCTGCAGGTGTTCAAGCAAGCCCTGATCGCGAAGAAGGCGGCTGACGAAGCCGCCTCGCTGGAAGCGGACGCCAAGATTCAGCGCGGCCAGCGTGTCGACAACATCACCCGCGATTTCGAGAAGCTGATCGGCGAACTGGTCGACTCCCTGTCGTCATCGTCGACCGAACTGGAAGCCGCCGCAAACACCCTGACGACCACCGCCGAGAACACCGGCAAGACCTCGGGCGACGCGGCCGCCACCTCGCAGGAAGTCTCCAGCAACGTCCAGTCCGTCGCCGTCGCCACCGAGGAAATCACCTCTTCCGTCGGCGAGATCGGCCGTCAGGTCCAGGAATCCAGCCGCATCGCCGGCGAGGCCGTTCGTCAGGCACACAAGACCGACACCAGCATCACCGAACTGTCGCAGGCAGCAGCTCGCATCGGCGATGTCGTGAAACTGATTACGGCGGTTGCCGAGCAAACCAACCTACTCGCGCTCAACGCCACCATCGAAGCTGCCCGCGCGGGAGACGCCGGCCGCGGCTTCGCCGTGGTCGCTTCTGAGGTGAAGGCGCTCGCTGCGCAAACTGCCAAGGCCACCGACGAAATCAGCACTCAGGTCGCGGGCATGCAGACCGCGACGCAGGAATCGGTCGCGACGATCAAGGAGATCGGCAAGACCATCACCCTGATCTCGGAAATCTCCTCCACGATCGCAGCAGCGGTCGAGGAACAGGGCGCGGCGACGCAGGAAATCTCGCGCAACGTCCAGCAGGCCGCCGCTCTCAGCGGGGAAGTCGCCACCAGCATCAGGGATGTGAGCCGCGGTGCGGGTGAAACCGGGGCAGCATCCGGCCAAGTGCTCTCGGCGGCGCAGATGCTGTCCACCGACAGCAGCCGCCTCAAGATGGAAGTGCAGAAATTCCTGGCCACGGTTCGCGCCGCATAAGCCAGATTATCATCGCATTATGAGACGGTGGCTGGTCACAGCCGCCGTTTTCATTTGCGTACGCCTTTGACTACCGCCGTATAATATATCAGATCTCACCGATGGAATCGCGGCGATGCTTGTCGGATTCTTCCGCATAGCGCCGCAGCGCATAAGCTTCGGTCAGGATCCCAACGACACGGCCACTGTCCGGCGATTGAACGACCGCTAGCGACTCTGCTTCGGCCAAATCAAAAGCCGACACGGCCTCCTTGATGTTCATACGCGGAGTGAGCGTGGCATCTCGATAATGCAGGATATCCCGGACCCGCGCCTCATCGGTGTCCGTCAATCCGTAGGCTTCCGCCACAAACACCACGCCTGCATATTTGTCGCCGCTATCGACCGCAATCACTTGCGTTTTCGAGCCGAGAGGGAATATCTCGCGAAAACCAGCAATTGACAGATCGACGCTCAC
>CALRLJ020000133.1:0-8909 GCA_943368635.1 Sediminibacterium ginsengisoli
CGATCCAGCATTTTTTTCACAACGGTATCGCATCGCGCTCCTTTTCCGGGATGATTGGCCGCAACCACATCTGAAGTCGCGCGTCGTCTCCGATTCGAAATCGCACAAGACAATTCGATGACTTATCGCCCGGCTTTTCGTCGGAGATATTCGCAGTTGCAGCGTGACCGCTGGTCGCATCGCCGTACACTTGGCGGGCGCGGTGATGAGTCCGGCGCCGTCGTGATGAATGGGACACCGGACCGGGAGCGAAAATCATGTCGGGCATGCTTGTGAGTCTGCTGATCCAGATTATCGGCGGCGCTATCGGCGGAAACGTCGCCGGCGGTGCTGCCAAGAACATCGATCTCGGAACCATCGGGAATACGATTGCCGGCGCCATCGGCGGCGGCGTGGGCGGTCAGATTCTCGGGATGCTGATTCCGATGCTGGCAAATTCGGCTTCGACGCCGGACATCGGCGCGATCATCGGTCAGGCCGCCGGCGGCGGCGTTGCCGGCGCGGTGCTCACCGCCATCGTCGGCGCGATCAAGAACAAGACGGCGTAGCGTCCGCCTGCTTTACGCGGACCCATCGCACACCTCATCCTGGGGAGCGCGCTTTTGCGCGCGTCTCGAAGGATGGGTGTGTTCAGGGAGGCAACATACGCCTCATGGCTGGAGACGCGCGGCTTCGCCGCGCTCCTCACCATGAGGCTGGCAGGCTTGCCGAGACACGACGCTTGATTGCATCGCGCAGTCAGCCCCCCCTATCCCGAAATAAAATCGCCGCATTTCTGGATGGTGTCGTTGCTGCCCCAGGGCATGATCGGCACCGAGGATGTCGAATTCTTTGGCGATCCGTCGATCAGCCGGTCGGAATAGACCATGTACACCAACACGTTTCGCTTGGCGTCGCAGCCGCGCACGATCTGCATTTTCTTGAAGAACAGCGAGCGCCGCTGCCGGAACATGTCCTCGCCTTGTGCGGCCTTGGACTTGAACCGGATCGGCCCGATCTGACGGCAAGCCAATGAAATATCGGAGACCTGCTCGGCAAGCCCGAGCCAGCCCTTGTAGCCGCCCTTCTCAGGCACGGTGAAATGACACGCGACGCCTTCGATGGCCGGGTCGTCGACGCCGTAAGTCGCAAGCTTGTCGTCCGGACTGAGCAGCTTGAACACCGTGGAACGGCGGAAGATCAGGTCCGGCTCATCGGCCGCAGCCAGAGGCGTTATGGCTGCCCACGCAAAAGCGGCGGCCAACAGCGCGGCGGCTGTCAGGCGGGTCGAACGGAAAGGCATCGGCAGGCTCCACGGGACGTATCCGAAACATGGCGCGGGACAATTGCCCCGCGCCGGGAACCCCTCATGTGGGGTGGCGCGACCGGGGTTGGAAGGCACGGGATTGTGACTGCGGATAAGTGGGCGTTAAGCGCTTTTGAAGGCTCAACGGCTACCATTTCGGCACCGTGAATCACGCAGAATGCGGTATCGAGGCCGGATGGCCGATGAACATTAAGCCCGTTGGCGACACTAATACTGGAATCAATTGAGGAATTTCGCGTGTACGGCAATCGGCTACCCTCTTCGGGCGACCAGCAGGAACCGGTCGGCATTCTCTCCCTTTTTGGCAGCAACGGCAGTTCCCGTCCGGCCCGGTCCGGCGGACGGCGAGCTGCGTGGCTTGCCGCGATCCTGACCGCAGGATTTGCGCTGCCCGCCGACGCCCAGATGTTCTGGCCGATGGACCCCGGCAACGAGACCTACGCCGAGCCGCCGCGGCGGATCGAACCACGCCGTCCGCACATCGCACGCGCCAGACAGAAATTGCCCGACGCGCCGAAGGACACCGCCAAACCTGTCGGTCCGATCGTGGTCGCGATCTCGATCGAAAAGCAGACCTTGAAGCTTTACGACCAGAACGGCCTGTTCGCGGAGTCGCCGGTCTCCACCGGCATGCGCGGACATTCGACGCCGATGGGTGTGTTCAGCATCATCCAGAAGAACAAGTATCACCGCTCGAATATCTACAGCGGCGCACCGATGCCTTACATGCAGCGCATCACCTGGTCCGGTGTCGCGATGCATGCAGGCGCTCTGCCCGGCTATCCGGCCTCGCACGGCTGCATCCGCATGCCGATGAATTTCGCGATGCGGATGTGGGGCTGGACCCGCATGGGCGCGCGCGTCGTCATCGCACCCGGCGAAATCTCGCCCGCAGACATCTCTCATCCGCTGCTGATCGCCCGCAAGCCGGACACAAAGCCGGTCGCCGCAGCGACCGGGCCGGAAAAGCAGGCGCAGACCACCCCGAAATCCGACCGCTCGTCGATCCTCGATGCCGCCGCCCACGAGAAGCCGCAACTGAGACTGACGTCGATTACCGACGCTGCACAGCCGATCCGCACCGCCGATGCCAGCGGCGCCCTTCCACAGAAGAGCGACGCGGACACCCTTGTGGCGCAAAGATGGGATGCCGGCCGGGATGGATCGCCCGCCCCCGAAGAACCCAAAGAGGTTGCCAAGGACGCGCCGAAAGATGCATCGCCGGAGGCACAGCAGAACAATGCAAAAAGGGACGATGCAGCCAGCCCAGACGCCGGCAGCAACTCCGGTGCGCCTGACAACAAATCTGCCGACGAAAAGCCCGCCGATCAAAAGAGCGAAGCTCCGAAGCCCGACAAGGATCAGGCACGCGCCTCCGACCCTGTGACGACCTCCGCCACGACACTGACGCCACCGCCGCTGGAAGGTTCGGCGGAATTCGTCGGCCCGGTGAAGCCGCGCACGGGTCACTTGGCCGCCTTCGTTAGCGCCAAAGAAAACAAGATTTATGTGCGGCAGAATTTCGAGCCGTGGTTTGAAGCGCCTGTCACCATCGCCGCATCGGATCGTCCGCTCGGCACCCACGTCTTTACTGTCCGCGGCGACAAGACCGACGCCAGTGCATTGCACTGGTCGGTGGTTTCGCTGCCTGCCCCCGTCCGGGTGACGGAAGCGGCTCCGCGACACAAGCGCGGCCAACCGGCCGTTGCGATGGCCGCAGCGGCTCCACCGTCATCGCCGACCGAGGCGCTCGACCGCCTGACCATCCCCGACGACACCATGAAGCGGATCGCGTCGGCGCTGGCGCCCGGCGGCTCGATCACCGTGTCGGATCGCGGCCTTGGCGACGAGACCGGGCTGGGTACGGATTTCATCGTCCCGCTGCGGTAAAAGCCAGAGCTTACTTTTCCGGAATACGCGCGTTGGCTTTCGGTGCCGCGTTGCGATAGAACGCGCCGATCATGGCAGCCCACGACATCCAGACCTCCGCTACACCCTCCCCCAAGGACCAGCCGCGCGACGCACTCGCACGGCTGACTCCGTTCGGATGGAATGGCGGCATGGCCGTCATCCTGATTGGCCTCGCGCTGTCGTTTTTCCTGGCCGGCTATTTCGTCATCTACTGGCGCAATGCCGACATGGATTTCATGATCGTCTACAACGCGCTCGTGATGAACGACGGAAAACCGCAGGCGTTCTTCGATCACCCGTCCTACTTTACCATTCTCACCATGAAGTGGTGGTTTCAGGCGATGCATTCGCTGGGTCTGCTCGATGCATGGAAATTGTCGGCGATCCCGTCGGCGACAAACGTGCCTGCGTTCGACGCCGCGATGACCAGCGCGATCCGCGCTGGCCGCGTGGTGGCGTGGCTGACCGCAACGGGTTTCGTCATCGGATTTGCAGCCCTCGCCCGCCGCGTCTTCCGCGACTGGCGGATCGCCCTGCTCGCCACATTCGCATTCGCATTCTCCGGCGGCATCGCGGTACACATGCGTATCCTGCGCAGCGAATTGATCGCCGCGTGCCTGTTCACGCTGGCATTGATGCTGCTGATGGCCGCGAGCCGCCGCGCCGGCAACTGGCGTCCGCTTGCGCTGGCGGTGGCCGCCGCGTTTTGCGTGCTGGGCTTGCAGAACAAGATTCAGATCATTCTGTTGATCGCCGCCCTGCCGGTGATCATGCTTCCCTTCGGCAGTGCAGACAGTGCCAGCACGCCGTTCTGGCGCGTTTCATCCGGGGCATGGATCGCGGTCGCGGTCTCGGCCATTGCCGCAGCTGTCATGCTTGCTATGGCATGGCCGTTGATCGCCGCAGGACTCGAACCTGAATCGATCGACATTGCCCAGCTTCACGCGCTGATTGCCGACAGGTTCGGAATCTATCAGGTTGCCCTGCTGGTCTGGATCGGTGTCGGCATGATCGCGTTTGCCGCGATCTGGCGAACCAGCGCCACCGAAACACTGGCGTCGATGTTTGCAGTTATCGCGGGCGCGTCATTCGGGCTGCTCACGCTTTACCTCCAGTTCGATCCGCAAAATGCCGTAGCCGTCATCAACCCCATCGAGAAGATGCTGGTGTTTGCAGATGCGCCGGCGACCTCGGCGACCGAGGGCGGCAAAATCCTTCCGGCCATCCTTTTGCTGCTCGACGGCGTCAAGTCGGTGCTTCAGCGTTACAGCTTTGTGTTGTTCACGTCGCCGCGCCCGACCGTGTTCCTGACCTGGCTGGTTATTCCAGGCATCGTCTATGCGTGGTTCAGAGGCGAGCGGCAGGTTGCCATTCAGGCAGCACTTCTGCTGCTGTCCGCCATCGGCATCGATGCCCTCGGCGTGCGGCGGAATCTCAAGGCCGAGTACTTCATCCTGACCGATCCGCTGATCATTCTGGCCGGCGCGCTGCTTCTGGAAAAGATGGACGATCTGCGATGGAGCAAATGGGCCTATCCGATTGGTGCAGCACTGATCGTCGCTCATGTGGCCGTCAGCCAGGCAGAACCGATCAAGCACGTCATGAAGCGCAGCGGTCCCGAATATATCTGCGAGTGGAACGAGTATTACGAACCGCTGTTGCCGCTGCCGTGGTGCGACAAGCCGCCCAAGCGTCCGTGACAGCTGTCACGGCTTCTTGAAACCCGGGACGACGGTGATCCGTTATCTTGAGCGGATTCTCACGGAGCACAGCATGATCGACCGCCGAGACGTACTGACGGCCATTGCAATGAGCGCTGCGCTGCCGCTCACGGCGCGACCTGTATTCGCGCAGGCTCCCATGAGCCGCATGACCGCTTACGGCTTTTCATTTCAAAGCTTGAAGGGTGAAGATATTCGCCTCGCCGATTTTGCAGGTAAGCCGCTGCTGGTGGTCAACACCGCCTCGCTCTGCGGCTTCACCCCGCAATATGGCCGTCTACAGGAATTGTGGACCCAGTTTCGCGAGCGCGGCCTGACCGTGATCGGCGTGCCTTCCAACGATTTCGGTGCGCAGGAGCCAGGCGGCGCCAGCGACATCACGCAGACCGCCGAACAGACCTATCACGTCAGTTTCCCCATTACCGTGAAGACAACCGTGAAGGGGCCGAACGCCCATCCGTTCTACAAGTGGGCCGCGGCTGAACGTCCCGCCGATCTGCCGAGCTGGAACTTCCACAAATACCTGATCGGCCGCGACGGCCATGTCGCGGATGCGTTTTCCTCCCGCATCGAGCCGACCGATACCCGCGTTGTGACCGCCATTGCCCGCTCGCTGACCGCCTGACGGAATTCCAGGCTGCCCCAATTAACCCTGCCAGCGCTCCTGTGGAAAATCGGTTGGCGCGATTTTCGTTGTGGGTCTAGGCTGATCGCCGGGGACTACGTTGGCGTCCGGCGTACTGGACGCGGGGGATTTTGCGTTCAGGGGTTTTTCCATGCGTATCAAGGCAACATTTTTCGCCGCCACCGCCATTTCGGTCTGCGCTTTTACCAGCGTCTGGTCGCAAGCGCTTATCCCGCAGCGCACCACCCCGCCTGCTCCACCGCCAGCCGCCGCAACGCCCGCGCCCGCAGCAGCGGCTGCAACCGCTCCAGCTCCGCAGCCCACACCCGCCGCGACGCCGGCCAAGGCCAGTTGCGCCAATCCCAACGCCATCGGCGTGTCACGCGTGGTTCAAATCGACACCACCGGCGGCCCCGGCTTCGGCTTCGAGCATTTCAAGCAGCTCGACTTCCTGCGCGACAAGGAAGTGGTGCTGACGTTCGATGACGGCCCGTGGCCGGTCAACACGCCGTCGGTGCTCAAGACCCTCGCCGACGAATGCACCAAGGCGATCTTCTTCCCGATCGGCAAGCATGCCACCTACCATCCGGAAATTCTCAAGCACGTTGCCGCCGAAGGCCACACCATCGGCTCGCACACCTGGTCGCACGCCAATCTCAACAACAAGAAAATGACCGACGAGCAGCGTAAGGACGAAATCGAGAAAGGCTTCAGCGCGGTAAAGTGGGCGCTCGGCGCGGCCCCCTCGCCGCTCTTCCGTTTTCCAGCGCTGCAACATCCTGCTGCGATGGTGACCTATCTCGGCGAACGCAACATCTCGATCTGGTCGTGCGATCTCGACTCGTTCGATTTCAAGTCGCGCAACGCGCAGAAGGTCGTCGATACCGTGATGTCCAAGCTGGAGAAGAACGGCAAGGGCATCATCCTGATGCACGATTTTCAAAAGCACACAGCCGAAGCATTGCCCGAAATCATGAAGCGGCTGAAAGCCGGCGGCTACAAGGTCGTTCAGGTGAAGGCCAAGACTCCGCTACAGACCATCGCGAAGTACGACGAGGAGCTGGTCAAGGACGTGAAGCTGCCGACGGTCAGTTCGCGCCCGCTCAACAGCGTGGTCCAGACCATTTCGGAATGACGCTCTGTTTCGGAACGACACGCTCTTTGCCAGCCACGGTCCCGATGGTGTAAATGCGCCTGATGGGACGTGAGGACTTGCGCATCGAGGGGTATGTCATCCTGTCCGCCAACGGAATGCTGGCGGATGCGAACGGCGTCATGCCGCCCGAACTGAAATTCGACGCCGATCAAAGATTTTTCGAGTCCGCGCTCGATGCAGCCGACCTGATCGTTCACGGCAAGCATTCGTTCGAGGATCAACCGCGCTCGCCTGAGCGGATGCGTATCGTGCTGACCCACAGCATTGCTGCCGTCGCCCGCGATCCCGCCAATCCAAAGGCGACCTTATGGAATCCCGCAGGCGCATCGTTCGCGGACGCTTGCCGGATGAGCGGCGTAACCGCCGGAACCGCGGCGATCATCGGCGGACCGGTCGTGTTCGGCATGTTCATGGACCGCTTCGATGTATTCTGGCTATCGCAGGCGCATCGCCTGACAATCCCCGGCGGTATCGGCGGCTTTCCCGGCATACCGTCGCGCTCGCCGCAGGACATCCTCGGTGCTCACGGCCTCAAGGCAACCGAGATCCGCGTGCTCGACGCGGCGCGCGGCGTCGATGTCACCGCATGGCGGCGGGGCTAGACGCCGGTATATCGACCATTGTCTTCCATCGCCACCGGACGCGGATAGCCCGCGATCACCAACAGCCCGCCGATCAGCGACAGGTTCTTCAACGCATGGATCACGTTATTGATGCGGTCAGCGCCTGCCGGCAAATCCCAGAAATTATGAAAATAGAACGTCGTCACCGCGACGAACAGCACCAGCAGGAATGCGAAGAACCGCGTGCCGAAATTCAGCGCGATGAACAGACCGGCGGCAACTTCCACCACGCCGGCCAGGATCGCCAGCATCTGCGCGGTCGGCATTCCCGTGATGCCCTCAAGCTGGGTCGTATAAGGAGTCAGCATTGCCGGAAGGGCGACCTTGTCGGCGATCGCTTGCGTGGTCGACGCAATATCGAGAAGCTTTGAGGCGCCGGAGAAGACAAACAGGACGACGAACAGAACACGTCCGAGTGTGACAATGGCTGGCATTGGTCGCCCCTGCTGAATTCCCAAAGACCTGACTATACAGGACTTCGCCTCAACCGAACAGCGTCGGCTGTTGCCGTCCCGCCCGCTCCTGCGCCTCGACGGCAGCAACCGCCGTCATATTGAGAATGCCGCGCGCGGTCACAGATGGCGTAAGAATATGCGCCGGGCGCGCGGGCCCGATCAGGATCGGCCCGACCGGGAGCGCATCGGCAAGGATCTTGATCATCTGATAGGCGATGTTGGCCGCATCCAGGTTCGGCATGATCAGGATATTGGCCGAGCCTTCGAGCCGCGAATGCGGCAGCACCAGGTTTCGCGACAACGCGGTCAGGGCGGAATCGCCATGCATCTCACCGTCGGCTTCGATTTCCGGGTGATCGTTCACCAAAAGCTCGGTCGCGCGGCGCATCTTCTGCGCCGAGGCGGAATCGTAGCTGCCGAAGTCTGAGTGCGACAGGAACGCCACCTTCGGCTTGATGCCGAACCGCTGGACGTGCACAGCGGCAAGCGCCGCCATTTCCGCCAGTTCTTCCGCCGTCGGATTGGGACGGATCTGGGTGTCGGCGATGAAGTATGAGCCCTTGCTCGTGATGACCAGCGCCAGTGCCGAATAGTCCGCAAGCCCCGGCGTCACGCCGATGATCTCGCGAATACGCCGAAGATGGCTCATATAGCGGCCATCGACACCGCACAGCATGGCGTCGGCCTCTCCGCGTGCCACGGCAAGTGCCGCGATCACAGTGGCGTTGGTGCGTACCAGCGTTTTCGCCGCATCGGGCGTAATGCCGTGACGGCCGGCCAGGTCGATATAGCTTTGCACATAGGAGCGATAACGCGGATCGTCTTCGGGATTGATGAGGTCGAAGTCGCTGCCCGCCTTCATCGACAATCCGAAGCGCTCGATGCGCGACGAGACAACCGAGGGACGCCCGACCAGAATGGGCCGCGCCAGCTTTTCCTCTAGCACCACCTGCACCGCGCGCAGCACGCGCTCGTCCTCACCCTCGGCGTAGATCACACGCACCGGCTGGGTCTTGGCCTTCGCGAATACCGGCTTCATGACCAGACCGGAGCGGAACGCAAACCGGTCGAGCTGCTCGGTATAGGCATCGAAATCGGTGATCGGCCGCGTC
>CALRLJ020000134.1:0-8849 GCA_943368635.1 Sediminibacterium ginsengisoli
CGCGGCAGGCCCCCTGTCTCGCGCGGACGCTGCCGTCTGGGAGCGGCGGTTCGCGACCAGAAGCATCGCCACGGCCATCGTCGTCAGCGCGCTGGGCGTGCGCGGCTTCATGCTGCCGGATGCCACCGTCCACATGCTGATCATGGGCGTGCTGTCGACCTATGCGGCAGGCACCATCACACGCGTGGCTTACAGGCCAAGGCTTGCGTTCTCCAGCATTCTCATCGTCACCATTCCGCCGACCATCGCCTGCGCGCTGCACGGCGGCGCGATCTACATCTGCGTCGCATTAACGACAATCATCTTTCTGTTCGGCGCTGTCGACGTCATCCGGCACGCTTATGACACGATTGTCAGCCAGCTCACGCTGAAGCGCCGGTTCGCGGGCCTCGCACAGCAAGATGCGCTGACAGGTCTTTCGAACAGGCTGGGGCTCACCGAAAATCTCGAAACCATTATCGCCGACGCACAACGCAACGGTTATGGCCTCGCCGTCCACAGCCTCGATCTGGATCGATTCAAGGCAGCTAACGATCTTTACGGCCACCCCGCCGGTGACGCGATCCTGAAAGAAGTCGCACGCCGGCTGACGCGCCTGACACGCGCAAGCGACCTGCTGGTCAGGCTGGGCGGCGACGAATTCGTTCTGGTCCAGACCGGCGTGGCGGAACGCGAACAGGCGACCGGGCTGGCCTCGCGCATCGTCGAAGACATCGGCAGCTATTACAGCATCAACGGCTACACCATCGAAATCGGCACCAGCGTCGGCATCGCGCTTCTAACCGACGAACAGCTCACGCCGGATGATTTGCTCATCCGGGCCGACGAGGCGCTTTATCAGGCCAAGCGCACGCGAAGCGGCTACGCGGTTTACACAGTCGCACCGCATCTCGTGCCATCGTTGAGCGACGGCGACGCGTTTCAGGCCGCCAGCGCCGCCAACCGCAAGACGGTCAACCTGCGCTAGCTTCCACTATCGCCGGTTACACCGTCATTGCGAGACGCGTCAGCGACGAAGCAATCCAGTTCTTCCTTGTGGCTTTCTGGATTGCTTCGCTTTGCTCGCAATTACGACTCGCTGATCCTTCGCCTTCATTCACTCCGCCGCCATGCGGTCGAGTTCGAGAACCTGCCGCTCGAACAGCGAGCGGTAGATGCCGCCGGGACGCCTGGCGAGCGACGCATGCGTCCCCTCTTCGGCGATCCGGCCCCGGTCAAACACCAGAATGCGATCGAGGCTGCGCACCGTGGAGAGCCGGTGCGCGATCACAATCGCCGTGCGGCCCTCGATCAGGCGATCCATCGCCTCCTGAATCAAGGCCTCCGATTCCGAGTCGAGGCTTGAAGTAGCCTCATCCAGAATCAGGATCGGCGCATCCGCGAGGAAGGCGCGCGCAAGCGCCACACGCTGACGTTCACCGCCCGACAGTTTCACGCCGCGCTCTCCCACCAGCGTCTCATAACGCTTCGGCAGCCGCATGATGAAGTCATGCGCGTTGGCAAGACGCGCCGCCTCCTCGATCTGCGCCATGGTCGCGCCCGGCCTCGCATAGCCGATGTTCTCGGCCAACGAGCGGTGAAACAGGGTCGGCTCCTGCTGCACGATGGCGATCTGGCTACGCAGCGACTGCTGCGTCGCCTTCGCGACATCCTGACCGTCGATCAGCACGCGTCCGCCGGTCGCATCATACAGCCGCTGCACCAGCTTGACGAACGTGGTCTTGCCGGAGCCTGAGCGGCCGACCAGACCGACGCGCTCGCCGGGCCTGATGTTGACCGCAAGCCGTTCGTACAGTGGCATGTCGTGCCCGCGATAGTGGAACGTCACATCGTCGAACAAGATGCCGCCGCCCGTGACCTCCATCGGCACGGCGTCCGGCGCGTCGGCAATACCGATGGCCTCGTCGTGGATCGCCACCAGTTCCTCCATGTCGTTCACCGAACGCTGAAGGTGGCTGATGTGCTGGCCGATGTCGCCGAGATAGCCGTGAATGACGAAATAGGTCGTCACCACGTAAGTCACCTCGCCCGGCGTTGCACGGCCCGCCATCCACAGCAGAAGCACGCCGCCGATCACGCACGCGCTCATCACGACAAGCACCGCGTTCTGCGCAATGCCGACATAGGTATAACGCAGCCAGGTGCGGCCCGCGCGCCGGCGCCACTTGCCGACCACGCCGGCAAGCCGCGCATCCTCTCGGTCTTCCGCGCCGAACGACTTCACCACCGCATTGCACGTCAACGCGTCGGCCAGCGTGCCGCCGACTTTGGTATCGAGCGCGTTCGACAACTGCGCGGCAGGCGCGATGTAGTTCATCGTCAGCGCGACCGTCGTGCCAACATAGACCACCGTGATAATCGCAATCACCGCGCCGAGCACCGGCCAGTGCCAGCCGACCAGAATGGTCGAGCCGATCAACACCACCAGAGACGGCACCAGCGCCATCAGGATCGTGTCGTTGAGCAGATCGAGCGCCCACATGCCGCGCGTGATCTTGCGCACGGTCGATCCAGCGAAGCTGTTGGCGTGCCAGTCCGTGGAGAACCGCTGGATCCGCACGAAGGCATTCTGCGCCACATCCGACATGATGCGCAGCGTGAACGGAAGAATTGCTTTCAGGCCGATCAGACGCAGCACCAACGCCATGAGACCGAGCGCAACGATCGCGCCGAATGAAATCATCGCGCCGCGCTGCGCAGCAGCCGGATCGGTCGCCGCAAGTGTTACGGCGTCGACCAGCCGTCCGGCGAACAGGGGCATAAAGACGTCCGCCGCCGCCACGCCGATCAGGCCGCCGGCAACCACGAACAGTCGCACGGGCTGATTGCGCCAGTGACGGAAGACGAACGGAAGCACCGCACGAAGGGCGGATGGTTTTTTGTTGCGAGAGTGAGTCATTGATGTTTCGGCTGCGCAGGCGCAAGCCGACTCCAGAAGTATGGACGACGCAGCGGCAACGCCGCGCGCAATCGTCATGTGTAAAGAAACAGGTTGTGGAATCCGGTCAGCAGGGTCCGCGACAACGCGAACCGGACGACCTCGGACAGGCCATTGGAGAACCGATGGCAGCCGGCAACCTTATGCGGAGGACCGCGGGGTTAACCGAGAGGGTATCCGGATGCCGAGGCGCGTACGCGCAGGACTCGCGGGGTCGCGATAAACGCAAATTTCAAATCCATGCGATCCTCCCGCGTTCGAGCAATGCAGATTCACGTGGCATGAACCGCTGATGATGTTTTGGGCAATAATTGCGGCAAATTTTGTACCGGCCGTTTAAAAAACGGCAATGTAGGCGCGGCGAGGCGCCGCAACCTCAACCGTCATTGCGAGCGAAGCAAAGCAATCCACCGCGACAAGCAAGACTGGATTGCTTCGTCGCGAACGCTCCTCGCAATGACGAAATTTCCGCTTCCCTAGGGCGTGCTGCTCACACTTTCACGAGGTACGGCGTGCGCAGGCCGGTGAACGGCCTGAACTCCACGACCGCATGATCGCCGATGCGCAAATCGTTGTCGCCGTGCGCCATCATGCGAAAGCCCTCCGCCATATCGACCAGCAGGATCGCATACGGCACATGCGCCCTCGCCTCCGGCGTCGCCGCGCGGCGCACGAGTGTGGCGGCATAGACGACACCCTTGCCGCTGGCCTTGTGAATCTGCGGAGAGGCATTGCCGCAGGACGGACAGAACCCACGGCGGAAATACCAGAGATGCCGACACGCCCCGCATGATTGATAAACAATGGCGTCCGCGCCGTCGGTCCAGCCTTTAAGTTGCGTGTCGCTCATCGCATCCGCTCCAGAAACATGCTGACATGGGACGACATCACGCCGCCGTCGCCGTGCAACAGCGCCAGTGACGCATCGCGCACTTGGCGCGGCCCTGCCCGCCCCGTCATCTGCAATTGCGTTTCGACCAGATGCGCCATCGCGCCGCCGCAGCCGCAATGGCCGTAACTCAACAATCCGCCATGGGTATTGAGCGGCAGGACGCCGCCGATGCTGAAATCGCCGTTGCGCACGCGCACGGCAGCCTCGCCGCGTTTGGCAAGGCCAAGCTCCTCGATCAGAATCGCCAGCGTAATGGTGAAGCTGTCGTAGATACCTGCATACTTGATGCTGCGCGGATCGACGCCCGCCTTCGCCTGCGCGCGCGACAACGCCGCCGCCGCGCCGACATCGCTCAAGCTGCGGGCCGCCGTGACGTGCTGATGCAAATGCGCCTGCCCGCAGCCCATGATGCGGACATGACGGTCGCCGGTCGGCTCACGGCTGATGATGAAGGCCGCACCTCCATCGGAGACCGGGCAGCAATCCAGCAGCTTCAGCGGCGAGGATATTTCACGCGATGCCATCACGTCGGCCACCGTGATCGGATCGCGGAACTGCGCGCCGGGATGCAGCATCGCGTGGTTGCGCATCAGCACGGCGAACTCCGCCATGTCTTCCTGCGTCAGGCCGTAGTCGTGCATGTAACGCGAGGCGAGCAATCCGTAATACGCCGGAATGGTCGGCCCAAGCGGCACCTCGTAGTCGGGATGGCCGACCTGCGCCAGCGTGCTCATCGCTGAATCCCGCGCCTGCCCGGTCAGGCGGTTCTCGCCAGCGACCACAAGAATCGTTCCGGCAACACCCGCCTCGACCAGTTCATGCGCCAGCATCACCATCGCCAAGCCCGTCGCGCCGCCGACTTGTATGGCGTGCGCATAAGACGGCTGCACCCCGAAATGCTCGGCGAACACCGTCGCCAGCATCAGATGCGGCATGGTTGTGGAATAGCCGGTGAGCAGACCGTCGATGTCGCCGCGCTTGAGGCCCGCGTCCGACAGCGCACTTGCAGCCGCCTCGCTCATCAGATCGAGAGTCGAGCGACCTTCATGCCTGCCGAAAGCCGTCAGTCCGACGCCGCTGATGAAACTCATGTGCCCGCGCTTGCCTTTGCCGTGTCCATGACTGATGTGCCACGGCCACGGCGCGACTTCAATGCGCGTCGGGCGGTGGCCCCATCATGTTGGGCTTGTTGACGAAGAACACCAGCGCACTGAGCGCAAGGTAGAAGCATGTCAGGATGAAGAAGGCATCGCCGAAGCTCATCACCACGGCCTGCCGGTGCACGATCATCGACAACTGCTTCATCGCCATTAGCGAGGCGTTGCCCGCGCCCTGGAACTTCTGCGTCAGCATGTTGAGCGTTTCAACCGCCACCGAGTTGCCCCACGTCACCCGGTCATGCAGCCGGGAGATATGCAGATCGGTGCGGGTGTCGAGCACAGTATTGATGACGGCCAGCCCCACCGCGCCGCCGAGGTTGCGTGTCAGGTTGAACAGCCCCGATGCGTTTTTCAGGCGCGAGGGCGCCAGCGTGCCGAGCGCGATGTTGTTCACCGGCACCATCGCCATCATGATGCCGACGCCGCGCAGGATCTGCGGAAGCAGCAGTTCGTAGAAATCATAATCGCGCGTGATACCGGTCATCAGCCACGAGCTGAATGCAAACGTCACCAGCCCGGCGGCGATCAGGTAGCGCAGATCGACCTTGGTCATCAGCCGCCCGATGATCGGCGCGCTGAGAAACATCGCAGCACCGGACACGAACACCGTCTCACCGATCATCAGCGCGCTGTAACCGCGCACCTCGGCCAGATAACGCGGATAAACGTAAGTCAGGCCATAAAGCCCGATGCCGACGCAGAACGAGAACATGCAGCCGAGCGCGAAGTTGCGGTCGGTGAAGGCGCGAATATCGACGATCGGCTCCTTCTGCGTCAGCGCGCGATAGAAGAAAATCACCGCGGAGAGCACGCAGACGATGGCGAAAAAGAAGATCGACTCATCCTGCAGCCAGTCGTTGCGCGGACCTTCCTCCAGCACATATTCGAGCGAACCGAGGAAGCCGGCCATCGAGGCCAGTCCCCACCAGTCGAAATGCTCCAGCAGGGCGAAGTTCGGCTTGTCGAAATCCACCAGCGCCAGCACGCCGATGGTGATGCCGATGCCCGGCACGATGTTGATGAAGAACAGCCAGTGCCACGACATTAGGTCGGTGATGTAGCCGCCCACCGTCGGGCCGATGGTCGGCGCGAGCGTCGCGACCAGACCGATAATCGGGCCGACGATATGAAATTTGCTGCGCGGAAACACCGTATAGGCCGACGCAAACACCGTCGGGATCATGCCCGCGCCGACGAAACCCTGGATCGCGCGCCACAGGATCATCTGCTCGATGGTCGAGGTCAGTCCGCACATGAAGCTGGCCGCGGTAAAACCCGCAGCGGAAATCGCAAACAACAATCGCGTGCCGAGCGCGCGCGACAGGAACCCCGACAGCGGAATCGCGATCACTTCGGCAATCAGATATGACGTCTGCACCCACGCCACTTCGCTGGTGCTGGCCGACAGACCGGCCTGAATTTCAGACAGCGATGCCGAGACGATCTGGATATCCAGGATCGACATGAACATCCCGAACACCATGATGAGGAATGCGATCAGCCGGCGCGTGCTGATCGTTTCCACCGGCGCGGGTGCGGCCGGGATGCCATCCATGGTCGGCGATGCGGTGTTTGACGCCATCACACTTTTCCTGGGGTCCGCAATATCGGACCCCGCACGCGGTTATCGCGCGGCGATCGGATCGACGCCGTCCGGATTCGGCTTGGTGTTGACCGTGGTCACCACCGACATGCCAGGCCGCAGCAGGTTTTCTCGCGCCACCGAGAACGGCACACGAATGCGAACCGGAACCCGCTGAACCACCTTGGTGAAGTTGCCGGTTGCGTTATCGGGCGGCAGCAGCGTGAACACCGAACCGGACGCCGGAGCGATGCTGTCGACGATACCCTTGATGGTGCGTCCGGAGACAGCATCCACCGTGATCGATACCGGCTGGCCCTGCTTCAGGCGGCCCAGCTGCGTTTCCTTGTAGTTGGCGTCGATATAAACCTCGTCGATCGGCACGACATTGGCGAGACGCTGACCCGGTTGCACGTAATCTCCAACATTGACGATGCGGTTGGAGAAAATGCCGTCGACCGGCGCGCGCACTTCCGTGAACGACAGATCGCGCACCGTCTTGGCGAGTGCCGCGCGCAATTCCTGCAACTGGCCCTCGGCTTCCGCCTTCTGCGCCTTGACGACGTCAACCTGCACCTGCGCTGCTTCCAGTGCCGCCTTGGCACCCTGCACCGCAGCCTGCGCCTGATCGCGCCCGGCCTGCGACACATCGAAGGTCGCCTTCGAGGCGAAGCCCTTTGTGCTCAGGCTTTCCTGCCGCGAAAAATCAGCCTCGGCGCGCTTGATCGCAGCCTCCGCTGAAACCAGTTGTGCCTGCGCCTGCTCGACCGCGCTGTCCTGCGCCTGAACCTGGCGGCCGATGCGCGCGATGGTGGCCTGCTGGGTGTCGACCTTGGCGCTCGCGCTCTGAACGGCGAGGCGATAGTCGCCGTCGTCGATCATAAAGAGCACATTGCCCGCGCCGACGCGCGCGTTGTCGCCCACCAGAACTTTCGAAATATGACCGGGGATCTTCGCGCCCATCACCGTGTTGTTGGCGCGGACATAAGCGTCATCGGTCGTGACCATGTAACGGCCGACAACCATGTAGTGGTAGCCAAAATAGATGCCGGCAAGTGCTGCAACCGCGCCGACGCCGACCAGAACTTTTCTGCGCGTCTTGGATTTCGGTTTCGAGGATTGCCCGACAGCATCGTCCGGTCCGTCAGCGGCTGGCGTTTCGGTCGCAGGTTGCTCGGCAGGGCGCGCGCGCTGCTCGATCTCCGCAACAGATGCGGCGCGAGACGCATCGGTTTCGGATGCGTCAGGCTCCGGATGAACAACTCTTGCAACCTGGTCTCGGGCAGGCACGGCCATAAAGGCCTCCTCAAGATGTCTAACTCACGAACTGACGGCCTGAACCCGCGCGTCAACGCGCCTTGGCCAAGCCTGCGACAAAATTATCATTGACCGAACGGTTCGGTCAATGATAATTTTGACGTACACTCAGATACCGCTTCCGCGTTCTCGAATCCTTATGTTCCAGAGGCAGATAGAGGCGAGACCCGCCGCAGGCTGAACGAATGGTTACACAGACCCACCTTACCGTCGCCTCCTCCGGCGACGACGACAGCGCCAAACGCCACCAGATCATGGACGGCGCACGGCGGGTTTTTATGGATCTGGGTTTCGACGGCGCCAGCATGAACGAAATCGCGCGGGCCGCAGGCGTCTCCAAAGGGACGCTGTATGTCTACTTCACCGACAAGAACCGGCTGTTCGAAGCCATCGTCGAACAGGAAAGCCTTGAGCACGGCAAGAAGGCGTTCAATTTCGACCCCACGCTGGATGCCGAGACAAGCCTGCGCGCGTTCGGCCGCGCCTATCTCGAAATCGTCTGCCGGCCCGACGGCGGCTCGGCGGTCAGAACCGTGATGGCCATCGCGGAACGGATGCCCGATGTCGGCCGCCGCTTTTACGACCATGTCATCGCCCACACCATGCGCCTCCTCGCCGACTATCTCGCGGCACGGGTAAAGGCGAAAGAACTCGCGATCGGCGACTGCTATCTTGCCGGGGCGCAGTTCATGATGATGTGTCAGGCCACGCTGTTCCAGCCTTATGTGTTTCAGGTCAAGCCTGCGCCCGCGAAAGAAGAAATCGCGGCGGTGGTCGACAGCGCCACGCAAGTGTTTCTTGCCGCATACCGCACCAAGGGCTGAACGCCAAACAGGCAAAAGCACCTTGGCTGATCGCCGCTCCGCTCAGCGCGCTTGCATCGAAGAATAAGTCGATCGCCTGACGCGATGCGGATTCGCTTTCAGTCGTGCCGGTCCCCTCCCTGCTCACGGCCTTTAG
>CALRLJ020000135.1:0-8781 GCA_943368635.1 Sediminibacterium ginsengisoli
CCGATGCGATCGATAACTGCCAGTGCGCTCTTGCCTGCGAACGCCATCACGCCCGCATTGCAAAGCGTCACGGCCCGTTCGGAGTCGCTGGCATCAGCATGTTCGCGGATCGCGACAAGCTGGCCGTCTTTCTCCAGCAGGCGTCCGTAGCCCGTGGGATCGGCAGCGCGAAATCCAAGCACAGCCAGCGCAGCACCATCAGTCAGCGCCGTGCGCATCTGCTCGAACGTCGTGGCATCGATCAGCGGCGTGTCGCCGAACGCGACGAGAATATCATCCGCACCAGCCGCAATCGCTTCGCGCGCAGCCAGCACCGCGTGCGCGGTCCCAAGCCGCTCGCGCTGCACGAAAGTTTTGGCCTCAGGGCGCGCACGTTTGATTTCGTCGATCACCGCCTGATGATCCGGCCCGACCACCACCGCAATCGCATCGCTTTTGCCGCCGGGAGCTGCCGCGAGCACATGGGCAATCAACGGCCGGCCCGCGATAGGGTGCAGCACTTTCGGCAGGCTCGAGCGCATGCGGGTGCCCTCGCCCGCCGCGAGCACGATCGTAAGGGTTGTCCTGCCGCTCATACGCTTTCCCTGTGCCAACCGCGTCGTCTTACCCGAGAGCGCCGAGGGACAAAAGCGTTTTGGACGCTCTCACCCGCGCGCACGCGAGCCGGCTTCCTGTTAATCTTTACGCAATGATTCGCTGGGGGCCGCGGGAGGGCCCGCCCGTACCATGACCAAGGATCCAAATCATTTCCGTGACGATCTGACAGACGACGACGGCGCCGGCTGGATCAATCGTTTTCTCGCGGATGAGGATGAATTCGACGGACGGTCGATGTGGCGGCTGGCGTCGTGGGGCGTCGGCTCGGTCGCGGCACTGATCGTCGCTATCCTTGCGATTCGGTCTCCGGCAGCGGCCAACCGCGATCAATTGGCTTCGGCTGAAATCGCGCGGCAGTCCCAGCAGGTTCAATGGATCGCGCGGGAAAGCCAGAACAAGGCACGCGAACTTGCAGCAGCGGTCGACACGCTCAACAGTGACCGTGACCGGCTGTACGCGCGCGTGACTGTCCTTGAGCAAGGACTGGACTCAGTGACCGGTGCGCTGGCGAAGCCCGCTGCGGCAGCACCGCCTGCGCCGCAGCCGCCCTCACCGGTGGCGCTGATGCCTATACAGGCCAATCCCGCGCCATCGGCAGAGGCTGACCCCATTGGACCGGTCAAACCCGTCGAAGCGAAGGCTGAACCCGCTCCATCACCTCCCAAGATTGCGCCGGTCACAACCGCTGCGCCCGCCGAATCTCCCGCTTCCGCCATGCCAAGCGAACAGAAGGCCGAAGCTCCCGCCGCCGATCCGGCTCCAACGGTGACGGCAGCGATCACACCCGCAGCACCAGTAGCCAGCGAAACACCAACTCAAAACCTCGTCCGCAAAACTGATTTCGGTGTCGATCTTGGCGGCGCCAATTCCATCGAAGGCCTCCGTGCTGTTTGGCGCGGCGCGCTTAAAGCCCACTCGGAACAGCTTGCCTCGTTGCAGCCGATCATCGTGGTCAAGGAACGTCACGACGGATTGGGAATGCAATTGCGGCTTGTTGCAGGACCGTTGTCTGACGCGGCAGAGGCCGCAAAGCTCTGTGCGGAGTTTCTGACCGCGAGCAACCGCGCGTGTGACACATCGGTCTATGAGGGCCAGCGCCTCAGCATGATCAGCGCAAAGAAGCCGGAACAGCCGGTTCATCGCACCAAGCGGCGAGGCAAACAGCGCAGCGAGCCGGTCGAAGAAAAGCCCCGAACCTCGTCATTCAGCTCATTTTTTGGCAACAAATAGCTGCTGAACTTTTGCGGTCCGGGTTGTATCGCCATTCGATCCGAACCATATTCGGCGCATGAAAAAACAGCCGTTCAGACTGACTCCCTATCAGGTGCAATGGATTCTGATCGTGGGATTCACCACCATCGGATTTGCGCTCTATCTGCGTTACATGGCTATCGAGTTTGCGCAGGTCCGGCTTGAATGCGAGGCAGGCTTGCAAACGATGCTGTGCAAGACACGGCTGACGATGATGTATCTCTTCAAACACTACGTGTTCGGAATTGCAGCGCTGGTCGTAGCGCTCCTGCATGTGATCCGGCCGTCGATCGTGACCCTCACGGTCGGGCTGGTGGCCGCATGTTTCGGGATCGTGCTCTACAATATCGGCCTGTCGGGCGTGGCGATTGCGCTGCTTATTCTGGGGTTTGCACGACCCGCGCCCGCGACAGCGTAAGCGCCAGCAATAAATACAACCCGCAGGTCCACAGCGACTGCCAGTTGGCCGGCCCCTCGTTAAAACCGACGTAGACTGCGGATAGCGCAAGCACAGCGGCGAAGGCCGACTCGGCAATGGGACGCTTGCCGGATGCCGGCCTGTTCAGCGCCGTCAGCAGCAGGAACGGCACAATCGCCATGGTCAATGCTGCGAACTGGAAATCGCGGTAGCGCGGATCGAACACGAAGCCGAGTGCCGTCTGGGCAGCGAGCACAGTCGTGACGAGCAACACAATTCCGAGAATGGTCTGCATCCGCGAACTGGTGCGATAGTCGCGCGGACCGAGCAGTTCCAGAAATGTCGGAAGACTGCGCCCGTACATCACGGTGTTGGCGACGATCAGCGGCGACAGCACGGCGGCGGCGAACAACAAAAGGCCGACAGCCCAGCCGCCCGGACCTAGGCTTTCGACAACCATCTTGTCGAACGCAACACCGAGAAGCGCGCCGCCCGCTGTGGCGCAGATTCCAACCGTGATCCAGGAACTCAGACGCGGCGACCACGGCCGGCGGCGCAGCGTCAGCAACGCGACACCGAAGACAAGCACCGAGAAAATCATGCCGGCAGCGGCATAGACCTTCGCGCGCGGGAAATTCGTGATCGGCTGACCCGCCGGATATTTCAGGTCGCGCATACCACCTGCATCGAACAGACCCCAATGGCCTCCGACTGTGCCTTCCCACATCCGTTTCCAGGGCTGATCGTAGGCCTCGATCAGATTGACCCGGAACTTCTCTTGGCGGGCCAACTGGAGGATCTCGGAGACCACGCGCGCCTGATTGGCTCGCGAAGGCAACGCGCCTTCACGCATGCGCCCGGCGCTCGGCCAGCCGGTTTCTCCGATCAGGATTTCCTTGTTGGGAAACGCCACCGCCATCCGCTTCCGGATCGAATCGACATGGTTCGCCGCATAGCGCGCGCGGATCGGGAAATCTTCCCAGTATGGCAGGATGTGAATCGTGACGAAGTCGACGGCGTCGTAGACATCACGATTTTTCAGCCAGAATTCCCAGACGTCGGCATACGTCACCGGAACACCGGCTTTCGATTTCACGTAGCGGATATTTGCCACCAGATCGGCCGCCGTCATCTCGCCACGCAGCAACACCTCGTTGCCGACGATAACCGCACTGATGACGCCGGGGTATTTCTTGGCGAGCGAAATGGCGGTTTCCATCTGCGACCGGTTATCGACACGGTTAGTGCCAATCCAGATTCCGAGCATCACCTTGAGACCTGCCTTCTCGGCAAGTTCTGGAACCCGGTCGAGACCGTTGCCGACCGAATAGGTGCGGATGCAGCCGGTTACCTTGGCGAGTTGCGCGAGATCCTCGGTCATCTGTTCCGGCGCGATGATCAGCCCCGGTTGAAGCGGGTTTTGCCCGTCCCGGAACGGTGCATAGGAGACGCACTCCAGCTTCGCGGCGGGATCGATCGGCGCGCGCGCAAGTACAATCGGCGTGGCCAACCACCACCAAACTGCGGCAATAGCGCTCAGGGATATGACCAGAAGGGCCAGTGGCGTACGAAGCGAAATGGGTTCCGTCCTCCAGGGAGGGACGTCGATAGCCGTTCGCCGCTAATCTGCCAAGACCCCAACCGGCCTCTACCCCCGGTCTTCTGGCCGCACGTCTTTACCACGACCGCTTCAAACGGCCGCCTTGCTGGACAAAAACATAAATGTCCTTCATGGGAATCAGGCAGTTGCGGTAAAGGCAATCTTCCGCCGCAATAGCGGGGCATCTGTTTGGCGCCGAGCGTTGCCGACTGGCACGCCATTCATCGGGGATTTCATGCGTCGGGTTCGTAACGGGTTTCGGGTTGCCATTTTTCAGCGAGTAGCCGTTCTGGCCCTTGCTCTGTTTGTCGGGATCGGGGCCGCAATCGCGCAAAGCGGCGACCTCCGGGCCCAGGATACAGCCCCGAAACAGGCTGCTCCGGCGGACGCTGCCAAGGACAGCAAGCGCAAGGCTGACGAATTCGTGGAGGCAGCACAGGCTATCAACGGGCCTGCGGGAAACCCGGAATGCGTCTGGCTCGGGCGGCGTGTCGTCGGCCTGATGTGGCGCGATGACCTAGATACCGCGTTCCGTCATCTCGATCTTTACGAACGGTTCGGTTGCCCCGGCGGGCACATTCAGGCGGCGTTCCGCTGCGTCGTGCGGTTCGGTGCGACGATTGATCCCAAGGTGGCGGAAACCCTCAACGGGCGCGTCCATGCCTGCTGGATCAACCCGGCCGCGCAACCGCAGGCCGCAGCTGCTCCGGCGACCCCCGCGCCTCCCGCTGCAACCCCTCCGGCACCAGCCGCAGCACCGGCACAGGCTGCCCCGGCCAAATAGGCCCATCGCGCGCCCGGTTTGGGAACCGTGCGCCCGCACAGCGTTTGGAGACGGCTGCGCCCTCAAAACGCCACGTCGCCATATGAGTTGTTAAGCTGCGCAGCATAGATAAGCTGCCTTGAACGCTGCCGAACCGAGGGGACAGGTTCGCGATCTGTCACGTTTGGCCCCGTATGGTTTTCTTGATGCGCGCCATCGTCGCTGTCCTGCTGTGCGTTACCGCCGTCCACGCCGCCCTCTGGGGCGTGTTGCGTGACGAGCAGAAAGCCCCCGACTTCACTGGTATGCTGCCCAGCGTGTCCTATGCGCCGTTTGAAGGCACTGGGCATCCCGACGTCGATAACATCCCGAACAAGGAAAAAATCCGCGCCGATCTGAAAAAGCTCGCGACAATGACCAAGGCTATCCGTCTGTATTCGTCGACGGGCGGTGTTGAGCTGGTTCCACCGATCGCCAACGAATTCGGTCTGAAAGTCACCGTCGGCGCATGGATCGACAAGAATACCGAGCGGAACGAACGCGAGATCGCGGCAGCACTCGAACTCGCCAAGCGCAACAGCAATGTCATCGGCATCGTCGTCGGCAACGAAACCATCTACCGCGGCGAGCAAAAGGTCGATGATCTCATCGAGATTATCCAGCGCGTCAAAAAGCAGGCCAATGTCCCTGTAACGACTGGTGAAATCTGGAACATTTGGCGCGACAACCCGCAGCTTGCGTCATCCGTCGACTTCATCGCCGCGCACATCCTGCCGTATTGGGAAAACTTCACCGACAAGCAGGCCGTCGATCAGGCCATGTACATCTACCAGCTGCTTCGCGACGGCTTTCCCGGCAAGCGGGTGGTGATCGCCGAATTCGGCTGGCCAAGCGCCGGGTACAATCTAAAGAACGCCTTCCCCGGTCCCTTCGAGCAGGCATCCGTCCTGCGCAACTTCGTAACCCGCGCCGAAGCCGTCGGCATGGACTACAACATCGTCGAAGCGATCGATCAGCCATGGAAGTTTTTTGAAGGTGGTGTAGGCCCTTACTGGGGGATTCTTGATGCTTCACGCGAGCCGAAATTCGCATGGAGCGGGTCCATTCTCGACCGCGACTACTGGAAAATCGCGGGCATAGCCCTGCTGGTTGGCGTGCTGTTGTCGCTGCCCATTTTCCGTCTGGCGAGACCCACCGTTCTGCAGGCAACCGTGCTGGCCGCCGCGGCCAGCGGCGTCGGCACATGGGTCGCCACCGTCTTTGCTTACTGGAACACCCATTACTTCGTGTTCGGGTCCGCCTTTGCGTTGACACTGGGTCTCATCCTGCTGGTGCCGCTCGTTCTGATCGCCATGGCCCGGATCGAGGAAATCGCGACCATTGCCTTCGGGCACAAGCCGGCACGCTTGATCGCGTCTGGCCTCCCTGCTCCGGCCGACAAGACTTTCCCCAAAGTCTCGATCCATGTGCCGGCCTATTTCGAGCCGCCGGAGATGCTGAAGCAGACGCTCGATGCGGTGTCCCGGCTCGACTATCCGAATTTCGAATGCGTCGTGATTATCAACAACACGCCTGATCCGGCATTCTGGCAGCCCATACAGGACCACTGCCGCTCGCTGGGCGAGCGCTTCATTTTTATCAACGCCGAGAAGGTCGAGGGCTTCAAGGCTGGTGCGCTGAAAATCGCCATGGCGCGGACCGCGGCGGATGCCGAAATCATCGGCATCATCGATGCCGACTATGTCGTTACGCCCGACTGGCTCAAGGATCTGGTTCCAGCCTTTGCCGACCCGCGTGTCGGCCTGGTGCAGGCTCCGCAGGATCATCGCGACGGAGACCGTTCGCTGATGCATTACGCCATGAACGGCGAATATGCCGGCTTCTTCGACATCGGCATGGTGCAGCGAAACGAAGCCAACGCCATCATCGTTCACGGCACGATGTGCCTGATCCGCCGCGCGGCAATGGACATGGCGGGCGGTTGGGCCGGCGACACGATCTGCGAGGATACCGACCTCGGTCTGGCCGTCATCGAGCACGGCTGGCTCACGCACTATACCAACAAGCGCTACGGCTACGGCCTGCTGCCGGACACCTACGAGGCCTTCAAGAAGCAGCGCCACCGTTGGGCCTATGGCGGCTTTCAGATCGTCAAGAAGCACTGGCGCCGGTTCCTGCCCAATGCGAGCAGGCTCTCTCCGGATCAGAAGCGCGAGTTCACACTCGGCTGGCTAAACTGGCTCGGCGCGGAAAGCCTCGGCGTCGTGGTCGCGATCCTGAACCTGATCTGGGTGCCGATTGTTTCGTTCGCCGATATCGCCATCCCCGACAAGATTCTCACCCTGCCGATCATCGCAGCCTTCGTCGTGTCACTCTCGCATTTCCTCATCCTCTACCGGCTTCGCGTGCCGGTGAAGGTCGGTCAGATGCTGGGCGCGATGGTGGCCGCGATGTCGGTCCAGTGGACTGTTTCGCGCGCCGTGGCGAACGGTCTGATTACCGACCATCTCCCGTTTGCCCGCACGTCCAAGGGCGGACTTTCGCTGATGTCCGTGGAGTTTCAGGCATTCTGGGAGGCCGTGATCGGCGTCCTGCTGATTATCGGCGCAGTTGTGCTGGTTGTGTTCAATGCGAAGGAAGTCCGGGAGATCAACATCTTCGCGGGCGTACTCGTGCTGCAGAGCCTGCCCTTCCTGTCGGCGGTTGCCATCGCGATTCTTGAGAACTCTCGGATCAACGCCTTTAGCTTCTGGCGGACATCGACGGTTCGCGCCGCCGAACTGATCGGGCTTCGCCGTGAAGCAGCGCCGGCCACCGTTACCGCACAACAGCCGGTCACGTCGGACGTCCGTTCCGATGCCAAGTGATCGCTTCAACGATTGACGTTTGTCAGCTCATTTTACGCTGACAAATGCGCCCCATACCGCAGCCAATCCGGCACCGATCAGGACATAGAGCGGATGCCGGCAGAACGTTTCCCCGTAGGTGCACATTTGCACCCCGAACCGGCCAAGCTGACTGTGGTCGGCGGCATAGAAGAGTCCGGACAGAGCAACCAGGAGACCGGCGACGTAGAACATTCTCGTTGTCCTTTCCCGCTGCGCATGACGCATTCGGATACAGCTCTATTCTTGCTGCAATTTGCGTCGTTCGTCGACGACAACCGCCACACAGCGGTTTGACAGGGCGCTTGGTGAGCGCGGTGGGACTCGAACCCACGACCCCATGATTAAAAGTCACGTGCTCTACCGCCTGAGCTACGCGCTCACGTGTCGCGGTGTGTAGGTGGCGGGTGGATGTGGGTCAAGTGCAGCACGGCATCCTTGTTCAGGCTGTGGAATTCGCCGCCAAAGCCAGCAGATCCGCACGTTCTTCAGGAGTAATTGACGTGAGAACAAAAAGAGAACATACTAGCCATATAGCCTGTTGGAAACAGCCAGATGCCCGATATCTCCTATTATGTTGCGCTTCCGTTCAGCCAGGATGACGAGGGGTCCGTCGTAACCGGCACAGCCGAAGAGTTTCAGAGCGCCGCGACGGCGATTCGGCGTGCGGAAACCTTGTCCCGGACAGCAGGGATTGTTGGAGCCGTTGCCTTCACACGCTCGGGCGATCCGATGACCGGCGATTTCAAGGATGCAATGGTCCTCAAGATGTTCGGCAGCGTGCCAAGCGACCTCAGCGGCTTGTAAAGCGCAATCGCCAACCCGCCACCATCGTCCTACTTTTGCCGAAAGCCCATCCGGAACGCGCCCCAGTGCCTGCCGCCGACATAAATCGGTGACGAGAGATCCTTCATGAGGACGAAGTTGCCCGCGCCCATTTCCCGCCGATAGGTCTGCAACAAAAACGGCTTGGTATTGGCGGCGACCTTTTCGACAGCCCGATCGGCAAACAGCCGCCGATTACGGCAGTTCGCAGCGTTCCATGCGGGATCACTGCCTTGCGGATGGCGATAATTCGGATTGTGGGTCGGCAGAAAGCCACCTTTCGTCCACGCCACACAGAAGACAACGCGCGGATCGATCGACTGAACCGGATCCTGAATCGGCGGCAAAATCCGATCGGTCAATTCGACGTAGTCGGTCAGATATTGTTTCGGATCGGTACCCGGAATTTCCCGATAGTTTTCATCGAACAACTGCTGCTGTG
>CALRLJ020000136.1:0-8768 GCA_943368635.1 Sediminibacterium ginsengisoli
AGCCCTCAACCAGAGAGGGAGATGATTCATGGTTACTCAGAAAATTTCAAAGGCACCGCTGACCGAGCAGGATATCGCGATCGTCCGTATCGCGCCCGAAGCCAGTTTCAAAAACAAGGCTTACGACGCGCTGAAGGAAGCTATCCTCAAGATGGACATCTACGCCAGCCCCGAGCCGGTCATGCTCGACGAGCGCGCGTTGTCGGAGCATCTCGGTGTCAGCCGGACGCCGATCCGCGAAGCGATCGCGATGCTAGAACAGGACGGTTTCGTCAAAACGGTTCCTCGCCGCGGCATCGTCGTTGTGCGCAAGACCAAGGCGGAAATCGTCGACATGATCCGGGCATGGGCCGCGCTTGAGAGCATGGCTGCTCGTCTCATCACGGCGACGGCGCGCAAGAAGGATATTTCGGCGCTGCGCAACTTCTTCAAGGACTTCAACAAGGATCGTTTGCCGCAGGATCACATCACCGAATACTCGAAGGCGAACATTGCGTTTCATCAGGCGTTGATCTCGCTGAGTGAATCCCCGGTCCTTGTCGATATGACCAACGATATTCTGCTGCATGTGCGCGGCTATCGTCAGTTGACGATCGGTCGAACGGACCGCACCGCGGTATCTCTGCCAGAACATCTTGCGATCATCGAGGCGCTTGAAGAGCGCGACACGGAACTCGCCGAGAAGCGCGCGCGCGATCATACACTTGGGCTTGCGACCTATGTCGAAACCCATGGACAGGAAATCTTTACGTAGACGAACAAACAAAAAATTCCAGGGAGACCACTGATGCTGACGACCGCGAGCAAGATAGAGACGACGGCTGCAAACGACGAGCAGGAATTGACCGATGGTTTTCACCTGATCATCGACGCGCTCAAGCTCAATGGTCTCAATACCATCTACGGCGTCCCGGGTATTCCGATCACAGATTTCGGCCGCATGGCGCAGGCTGAAGGCATTCGTGTTCTTTCGTTTCGTCACGAGCAAAATGCGGGCTATGCAGCTTCGATCGCCGGCTTTCTGACCAAGAAGCCCGGTGTCTGTCTCACGGTTTCGGCGCCCGGCTTTCTTAACGGCCTGACCGCGCTTGCCCATGCCACGACCAACTGCTTCCCAATGATCCTGATCTCCGGTTCGTCGGAGCGCGAGATTGTCGATCTGCAGCAGGGTGACTACGAAGAAATGGACCAGCTTGCGGTTGCGAAGCCGTTGTGCAAGGCGGCGTTCCGCGTGCTGCACGCTGCCGACATCGGCATCGGCGTCGCGCGTGCGATCCGGGCGGCGGTCTCGGGTCGTCCGGGCGGTGTCTATCTCGATCTGCCAGCCAAGCTGTTTGGACAGGTGATGAATGCGGAAGCCGGCAAGAAGTCGCTGGTGAAGGTCATCGATGCGGCCCCGGCCCAGATTCCGGGTCCAGATTCCGTCAAACGCGCGCTCGATGTGCTGAAATCGGCGAAGAAGCCACTCATCATCCTCGGCAAGGGCGCGGCTTACGCGCAGGCCGACGATGCGATCCGTTCGCTGGTTGAGAAGAGCGGCATTCCGTTCCTGCCGATGAGCATGGCCAAGGGCCTGCTGCCGGACACGCATCCGCAGTGTGCCGGTGCGGCGCGCTCAACGGTGCTGAAGGATTCCGATGTGGTCATGCTGATCGGCGCGCGGCTGAACTGGCTGCTGTCGCACGGCAAGGGCAAGACGTGGGGCGATACCCCGAAGAAGTTCATCCAGATCGACATCGAGCCGAAGGAAATGGACTCCAACGTCGAGATCGTGGCGCCTCTGGTCGGCGACATCGGTTCGTGTGTCACTGCTCTTTTGCAGGGTATGGGCGGCAACTGGGCGGCCCCGTCGGCGGACTGGACCAAATCCGTTCAGACCAAGCGCGACGACAACGTAGCCAAGATGGCGCCGCGCCTGATGAACAACAACTCGCCGATGGATTATCACGGCGCGCTCGGCGTTCTGCGCACCATCATCAAGGAGCGCCCGGACGCGATCCTCGTTAACGAAGGCGCAAATACGCTTGATCTGGCGCGTGGTATCATCGACATGTACCAGCCGCGCAAACGTATCGACGTCGGCACCTGGGGCATCATGGGTATCGGCATGGGGTATTCGATCGCCGCTGCCATTGAGACCGGCAAGCCCGTGCTGGCGATCGAAGGCGACAGCGCATTCGGCTTTTCCGGGATGGAAGTGGAAACGATCTGCCGCTACAAGCTTCCGGTCTGTGTGGTGATCTTCAACAATGACGGCATCTATCGTGGTACGGACGTCAATCCATCGGGCAGTTCGGATGTCGCCCCGACAGTTTTCGTGAAGGGCGCTCGCTACGACAAGATGATGGAGGCTTTCGGCGGCGTCGGGATCAATGTGACGAGCCCCGATGAGTTGAAGCGTGCGGTCAACGCGGCGATGGATTCCGGTAAACCGACCCTTATCAATGCGGTTATTGACCCCGCTGCCGGCAGTGAAAGCGGCCGCATCGGCAATCTCAACCCGCAAAGCGTTCTGAAGAAGAAATAAGTCCACACGGTTGGAAGCACGTCGCGACCGGCCAATTTAGTTCTCGAATTCGGCGTCAGAAGGCGTCGATTGATATGGAGTAGATGACAATGACACAGGCGCTGAAGGGCGTTCGCATTCTTGATTTCACCCACGTCCAGTCGGGCCCCACATGCACGCAATTGCTGGCATGGTTCGGCGCCGATGTGATCAAGGTGGAGCGTCCGGGTGTCGGTGACATCACCCGAGGTCAGCTCATGGATGTCCCGAATGCGGACAGCCTTTATTTCACGATGCTCAACCACAACAAGCGTTCGATCACGCTCGACACCAAGAACCCGAAGGGCAAGGAAGTCCTCACGGCTTTGATGATGTCGTGCGACGTCCTGGTCGAGAACTTCGGCCCCGGCGTGCTCGATCGTATGGGCTTTCCCTGGGAGACCATTCAGAAGATCAACCCGAAACTGATCGTGGCGTCGATCAAGGGCTTTGGTCCCGGACCTTACGAAGACTGCAAGGTTTACGAGAACGTCGCTCAATGCACCGGCGGCGCGGCTTCGACCACGGGATTCCGCGATGGCCTTCCTCTGGTGACTGGCGCACAAATCGGCGACAGCGGCACCGGCTTGCATCTGGCGCTCGGCATCGTCACGGCGCTTTATCAGCGCACCGCGACCGGCAAGGGTCAGAAGGTTACAGCGGCGATGCAGGACGGTGTGCTCAATCTTGCGCGCGTCAAGATGCGCGACCAGCAGCGCCTCGCGCACGGGCCGCTCAAGGAATACAGCCAGTTCGGCGAAGGCGTTCCGTTCGGCGATGCGGTACCGCGCGCCGGCAACGACTCCGGTGGTGGCCAGCCGGGCCGCATCGTGAAGTGCAAGGGCTGGGAAACCGACCCGAACGCTTATCTCTATTTCATCACCCAGGCGCCGGTGTGGGAAAAGATCTGCGACGTCATCGGCGAGCCTACATGGAAGACCGATCCATCTTATGCAAAGCCGCCGGCTCGTCTGTCCCGTCTCAATGAGATTTTCGCGCGCATCGAACAATGGACCATGACCAAGACCAAGTTTGAGGCGATGGAAATTCTCAACAAGGACGACATCCCTTGCGGCCCGATCCTTTCGATGAAGGAAATTTCAGAGGACAAGTCGCTGTATGCAACCGGCACGCTGGTTGAGGTCGATCATCCGACGCGCGGCAAGTACATCTCGGTCGGCAATCCGATCAAGCTTTCGGACAGCCCGACCGTCGTGACCCGCTCGCCGCTGCTGGGCGAACACACTGACGAAATTCTGAAAGAGGTGCTCGGCTTCAACGACAATCAGATTGCCGAAACGCACAATTCGGGAGCGCTTTCTCCACCCCGTAAGGTTGAGGCAGCCGAGTAACAGCGAGCAGTCGTATCATAAAGGCCGGCAGTTCTTCTGCCGGCCTTTGTTCTTGTGGTCGTCGTTGCGTTGCCGCCTCAGCCGTAGGGGAGCCGCGGCATTTTGTCGCAATTAGGCCTTATATTGCGATGCATCAGATAAAATGCTGCCATGCAAAATCCGGCATTGAGCTTGGTATCTGGTATGCCTAGGTTGGAGATAACGAGGCGCCGGATAGCGATCCGGGGCTCAGTTTATCGGTTTAGAAAGGCCCCCAAATGTCCAAGACAGCTTTCGTCGGCGTTGCGTCCTCCGCTGGAATTTTCCGCCAGTTGCTTGCTTTTATTGATGATTTCCTGATGAAGAGTGCTCAAATCTCCATCCGCAACGGTGACCTGCCGCGGTTCGGCCTCTAAGGAGCACACTTCCTTTCAGTTTCGAGGTCGCAATCGAGAGACTTCAAATGCTTGTCAAAAAGGCCCCGATTTGTGGGGCCTTTTTCTTGTCCCGGTCCCTCTCCATATCGCACTGCCAAAGTCGACGCCCCAGAATTCCTCTTGTGGTCTGGTATATCGCATACAAGGATGCGGATCAGGTAGCGCTGTCGATACAAACAGAACAACGCGCCTTGGGAGGGGAAGTGGCCAATATCATCCTGACGGTTGCAGCCATTGCAGACCACAAGGTCGACGTATGTCGGCCTAGCTATCAGCGCGAACTTCCTCACAATGATTTCGATGACCGTTGCGGGCCGCGTGCTACGCATGCGGGTGTCTTGCGTCATCTGTATCGCAACTTCGTTTAATGAGGGGCATGCACGGCGCAATAACGATAAGAAAAACCGGGACTGCGCAAAGCAGATTTCGGGACTAAGCCGCCGTTGAGCGGCGTGAAACAATGGGTGGGAGAAACGCGATGATGTTGTTTTCTAATCGAACGCTATGTCTTGCACTGGGTGTTGGAGCTTCACTCGGAGCAGGTTTTGCATCCAGCGCCGCTCTGGCGGCATGGGAGCCGACCCGGCCGGTGGAAATCATTGTACCCGCTGGCACCGGCGGCGGCGCGGACCAGATGGCTCGCACCATTCAGGGTATCATCACCAAGCACAGCTTGATGAAGCAGCCGCTGGTGGTGGTGAACAAGGCTGGCGGCGCGGGCGGTGAAGGCTTCCTCGATGTCAAAGGCTCGGCTGGCAACCCGCACAAGCTGGTTATCACCCTGTCCAACCTCTTCACGACCCCGCTGGGGACCGGCATTCCGTTCAGCCATAAGGATCTGACGCCGGTCGCGATGATGGCGCTCGACGAATTCGTCCTGTGGGTGAACGCGGAAAGCCCCTACAAGTCCGTGAAGGACTACATCGCGGCTGTGAAGGCGAAGCCCGGTGAGTTCAAGATGGGCGGTACCGGATCGAAGCAGGAAGACCAGATCATTACTGTTGCGGTCGAGAAGGCGTCCGGCACCAAGTTTACCTATATTCCGTATCGCGGCGGTGGCGAAGTGGCGGTTCAACTCGTCGGCAAGCACATCGATTCCTCGGTCAACAATCCGATCGAAGCTGTCGCGCAATGGCGCGGTGGAGCCGTCCGCCCGCTCTGCGTGTTTGACGCCAAGCCGCTCCCTTACAAGGACGCTATCGCCGGTGGAAAATCATGGAACGATATTCCGACCTGCAAATCGGAGGGGCTGGATGTCGAGTACGTGATGCTGCGCGGGTTCTTTACGTCGCCGAAAGCCACCAAAGAACAGGTCGACTACTATGTGGATGTGTTCAAGAAAGTTCGTGAAACGCCCGAATGGCAAAACCTGATGAAGGACGGCGCCTTCAATCAAACCATGATGGTCGGTCCTGAATACTCGGCGTGGGTCGATAACGAGCAGAAGCGGCATCAGGCGTTGATGAAAGACGCCGGCTTCCTCGCTGCAACTCAATAACTCAAGAAAAAGATACTGCCGGCGGAACTCGTTCCGCCGGCAAAGGCTTCAGCGTGGGGAAAAACATGAGCGAGCATTCTTCTGGGGTTAATCAGCGCGGACCGTCACATCGATGGACGGAGTTGGGCGTTGGGCTGTTCTGTATCCTGTTCGGCGCGATCACGATAATCGGCAGTATGAAGGCAGGTGCGGGTTGGGGGCCGGACGGTCCTAAATCCGGATTCTTTCCCTTCTATGTCGGCGTTATCATTGTGCTGGCGAGCGGCGTGAACTGCATCCAACTTCTGATGGAGCCAGATGACGGGCAGCTTTTCGCGGAATGGGGACAGCTTCGCCAGGTTCTCTGCGTTCTGATTCCCACCACCATCTACGCACTGATGATTCCCTATTTCGGCATCTACGTCGCGTCGATCATCCTCATCGCCTTGTTCATGAAGTGGCTCGGAAACTATCCGTGGACGACAACGGCTGCCGTGGCCCTTGGCGCGCCGTTCGCCGTCTACATGTTCTTCGAAAAATGGTTCCTCATTCCACTGCCTAAAGGCCCGTTGGAAGAGTTGCTTGGTCTCTAGAAAATTTAGCTATGGCAGGCTGAGGACATCGATATGGAAGAAATTGTAAATCTGTTTCACGGCTTTGCGACGGTGCTGCAGCCGTTCAACATCCTAGTCATGCTTATCGGGATTGTTCTCGGCGTAGTGATTGGGGTGCTGCCCGGTCTCGGCGGCGCGAATGGTGTGGCGATCTTGCTGCCATTGACATTCAGCATGCCCCCGACGTCGGCGATCATCATGCTGTCGTGTATTTATTGGGGTGCGTTGTTTGGAGGCGCCATTACGTCGGTATTGTTCAACATCCCCGGCGAGCCGTGGTCGGTGGCCACGACATTCGATGGCCATCCGATGGCGCAAAAGGGCAAGGCCGGCGAGGCGCTCACCGCAGCGTTCACATCGTCCTTCGTCGGCGCGCTGTTCGCTGTGATCATGATCACTTTGGTTGCGCCATTGGTCGCGAAGTTCGCGCTTCAGTTCGGTCCCGCAGAAAAATTCGCGGTATTCTTCATCGCGTTCTGCAGTTTCATCGGCATGGGCAAGGAGCCGCCGTTCAAAACAATTGTCGCGATGATGATCGGTTTCGCATTGGCCGCAGTCGGCCTCGACAGCATCACGGGACAGTTGCGGCTGACCTTCGGATTCCCCGAAATGCTCAGCGGATTCGACTTCCTGATCGCGGTCATCGGTCTCTTCGGAATCGGCGAAATTCTCCTCACGATGGAGGAGGGTCTGAATTTCAGAGGCAAGCCCGCCAAGATAAACGCGAAAGTGGTGTGGGAGACATGGAAGGAACTCCCGCGCTATTGGGCGACATCCCTTCGTTCGTGTTTTATTGGCGTGTGGATGGGAATTTCGCCGGCCGGTGCGACGCCTGCGTCGTTCATGAGTTATGGCATCGCCAAGCGCATGTCGAAGAATGGAAAGAACTTCGGTAAAGGCGAGATCGAAGGCGTGGTCGCGCCCGAGACTGCCGCGCATGCAGCTGGCACTGCTGCGTTGCTGCCCATGTTGTCGCTCGGCGTTCCGGGGTCGCCGACGGCTGCGGTGCTGCTCGGCGGCTTGCTGATCTGGGGATTGCAGCCGGGGCCGCTGTTGTTTGTCGAGCAGAAGGAGTTCGTCTGGGGTCTGATTGCCAGCATGTATCTTGGCAATTTCGTCGGACTGCTCGTTGTGCTGACCTGCGTGCCGCTGTTCGCTGCGATCCTGCGCATTCCGTTCAGCATCATCGCTCCCGTCATTCTCGTTCTGTGCGCTATCGGTGCGTACACCGTGCACAACAACACCTTCGACGTTGTGATGATGATGGTGTTCGGCGTGGTCGGTTATGTGATGAAGAAGTGTAATTATCCCATGGCGCCGTTAGTTCTTGCGATAGTGCTTGGGGACAAGGCGGAAGAAGCGTTCCGGCAAGCATTGCTGGGATCGCAGGGTAGCCTCGGCATTTTCTTTTCCAACGGTCTCGTTGGAACGATCATGACGCTGGGACTGATTGCGCTGTTCTGGCCTCTTATCTCGAACGGTTGGACACGTCTGTCGTCGCGCGCGCCTAAAGCGGCGTAAGGAGAGCGGAAATCTGCGCGTGGGCCTGGCTTCGCCTGAGTAGCGCGCGGATTTTCAGAAGACTATTATCCTATGAAAGGCTTCGGCTCACAGCCGGAGCCTTTTTGCTTTCCAATCTCATGCCAGACACGCATAGCTAAAAAGTCTCGGAACCTTCGAATACCTCTTGCGTGCTGGCATATCATATACCAGTCTCCGCGCCGGCAGCGCCTGTCGCAATCTCAACAGAACAGGGCGCCTCAGGAGGAACGATGACTGATGCAGTTCAGACTGCGGCCCCGGCGGCCGCGCGTGTAAGCGATACCTATCGTTGGGTTCAGTTGGCCATCGGCGTTGGCGCCATGGTCATGATCGCCAACTATCAATACGGCTGGACGTTCTTCGTCCCGGATATTCAGAAAAAATTCGGATGGGATCGCGCGTCGATCCAGTGGGCCTTCACCTTGTTCGTTCTGTTCGAAACCTGGCTCGTTCCGATCGAGGGCTGGTTTGTCGATAAGTACGGTCCACGCATCGTCGTTCTTGTCGGCGGCGTTCTTTGCGCGATCGGTTGGGCAATCAACGCGCAGGCGACGTCGCTCAACGGATTCTATCTCGGCATGATCATCGCGGGCATCGGCGCCGGCGGCGTTTACGGCACTTGCGTCGGCAACGCGCTCAAGTGGTTTCCTGACAAGCGCGGTCTTGCTGCAGGCATCACCGCAGCGGGATTCGGCGCTGGCTCCGCGCTGACGGTTGCACCAATCCAGGCGATGATTAAAAACGATGGCTTTCAGACCACCTTTCTCTATTTCGGTTTGGGACAGGGCATCATCATCGTGATCCTCTCGTTCCTACTGTTCG
>CALRLJ020000137.1:0-8754 GCA_943368635.1 Sediminibacterium ginsengisoli
AATACCAGTACTACAACTTCGACACCACCACGGCTGTCCTGGCCGATCCGGCTCTGACCGGCATCAGCTACAAGGACGACCTCCACACTGTGAAGGTTGGCGTCAACTATCACTTCAACTGGGGTGGCCCGGTTGTCGCGAAGTACTAATAAAATTCCTTCAGACAAACTTAAGGCCCCGGTTTACCGGGGCCTTTTTTGTTGGGCTTCATGATGCGGAGCAGCTCGCGAAGTCCGTTGTCGGTAAAGGCAGGCGGTCGGTCAGCCCTTGTTCGGATTGATAAGAAATTTCTCGCCCGTTGCGCGCTTGCCGTAGGCGGCAATATTTGAGAGCTGCAGCGTTTCCTGTAACGACACAACTTGCGTGTAGTGGCTGGCAAACGTGGTCTTGAGCTCGGCGGCGACGCGTTCGCGCAATTTTTGCGCATCCGCAGGACCGACTTTTTGCAGGAATGGAAACAACAGCCAGCCGCCGATGCCCCAGGCCATTCCGAAACTTCTGTTGAGCTCGGTTGGGCGCATATCGAGGCCGCCGTAAATGTAGACCTGCTTGTGAACAGTCGAACCGTACCGGCTGTAGACCTTGGCGGTCTTGTTGGCGGCGACTTCCATGCAGGTCAGAATCTGGCCTGCCAGCTTGCCGCCGCCGATGGCGTCAAAGGCCAAGGTTGCGCCGGTCGCCACCAGCGCCTGCGTCAGGTCGTCCATGAAAGTTGCAGCGCTGGAATTGCAAATGTAGGTCGCGCCGATCTTGCGAAGGATCTCTTCCTGCTCGGCATTGCGTACGATGTTGACGAGGCCGATCCCGTCCGCGAGGCAGATCTTGTTGAGCATCTGGCCGAGATTTGATGCTGCGGCAGTATGCACCAGGGCCGTGTGCCCCTCCCGCCGCATGGTTTCGGTCATGCCCAGCGATGTCAGCGGATTGACAAAGCACGACGCGCCTTCCGCGGCTGTCGTTCCATCGGGAAGCACGAGGCAGTCGGCAGCCTTGATGCAGCGATACTGCGCATACATCGCGCCGCCGATCATGGCGACCGTCTTGCCCATCATCGCCTGCGCTCTGCTGGAGCTTCCAGCCGCGACGACAACGCCGGCACCTTCGTTGCCGACCGGCATCGATTCATCGAGGCGTCCCGCCATCGCCCGCATCAAGGCTTCCGGGACTGCTGCGGTCACAACGAGGCTATCGCCTGCGCCGGACGATTTGGCCGTGGTCATATCGGCCGCGCCCAGAAGGAGACCAAGGTCGGAAGGGTTGATCGGCGAGCCTTCGACCCGGACGATGACTTCATCGGCGGCCGGCTCGGGCGTCTTGACCTTGGCCAGCGACAGTTCGAGTTCGCCGCTCTTCTTGATTAAGGAGCGAAGCTGAAGTCCCTCGAAACCCATTGTTGATCTCCCGTGACAATTACGTTCTTGTTGAAAGGCTGTTTGTTGCCGCATGTTGATAGCGGCGGCACTTTGCGCCGGATTGAAGCCCGCAGGCAATGAGGGGATTCAAATATAAATGCCTGGCTGCCGCCGCATCGCACCTATGCTTCGACGGTGTTTTTCGGAGGGGTCATGCGTTTTCTGACGCTTAGATACTTTAACGCCGTTGCAAGGCTCGGCTCGATCCGGAAGGCGGCCGACCGGCTGCATGTCGCGCCATCGGCCGTCAGCAGGCAGATCGCGCAGCTTGAACACGAGCTCGATGCGGTTCTTTTCGAGCGATCCAAAAGCGGTGTCCGGCTCACTGCGGCCGGTGAAGTTCTGGCCCGGCAAAGCCATCGCATTTTCCGCGACATCGATCGCGCGCGTGCCGGAATCGATGATCTTCGCGGTCTCCGGCGCGGTGAAGTCAGTCTGTGGGTGATCGAAGGATTCGTCACGGGCTTGCTGCCGGGAATTCTGGCGGATTTTCTGCGCCGTTATCCCGCAGTGGCTTTCAAGGTTCAGACCGCTTCGACGGACCGGATCACCGAGGCCTTGCTGGAAGACGAGGCCGACATCGGCATCACATTCAATGCGTCGCCGCGTGCCGAGATCGAAACGATTGCGGAATTTCCGGAGCCTATTTCTTGTCTGATCGCCCGCGATCACAAGTACGCCGGCCGCAAAAGCCTCAGCTTGGATGAAATCTGCAAGGAGCCTCTCGCGCTCCCCGATCACAGCTTCGGTATCCGGCAGTCGTTCGAACGCACCGTTGCCAAACACAAATTGAATCCGCGTGTGCTGGTGACGACGAATTCACTCGAGTTGACCAATACAATGGCCGTGACCGGCCAGTTCATCGCGTTCAAACCCGCGCTGGCGGTTATCACTCAACTCGGATCGGGCCAGCTTCGGGCCATCCCGGTGGCGGATGCTGAACTCGCCGCCGCGCGATCGAGCATTAGTGTTCATCGCGACAGACCGCTGTCTCATGCAGCGCAGGAGTTTCTCAAGCTGCTGACCGCAACAATCAGGGCGTCAAAGGCGAAAAACCGCAAATAGCGAGGTGTTGCCTTTTTTGCAGGATCGCATGACAGAATCTCGACTTTAAAGAACGATAAATGCTCCCTAGCCTGCTGGGGAGGCTTTCAGGAGTGGTAACAACCAACTGCTGGGCGCAGGTTGGAAGAAGCTGCTCTGCAAGATTCGGAATTCCCGTCGTGTCGGGCGACAGGCCATCTCGTCAGGAGTTTGCATAAAATGACCCTTCGTAAACCAGAGCCTGCCTCTCGCGCCACGTCTGGCGCAACGACCCGCCGCAGCCTGCTGATAGGGGCCGGGGCATTTGGCGCCGCCGCGGCATTCCCAATACCCGGCATTGCACAGGGCCGGACCAAGGTGATCGTATCCGAAGCGATCCACATCGCGCTCTACACCCCGCTCTATGTCGGCATGCGCAAAGGCCTGTTCGCCAAACAAGGCATCGATGTCGAAGTGTCAAGCGCCGGCGGCATTGCCGTGCCGGTCTCGGTGCTGCTTGCCAATCGGGCGCAGTTCGCGCTGACCGGCACCGGAATGTCGGTCAATTCCACGCTGGAAGGAGGCAAGATGAAATGCATCGCCAAGGTTGCTGGCGGCATTTCGCTTTTCGCGATCGCGAAGCCCGGCCTCAAGATTAATTCGCTGGCCGATCTCAAAGGCAAGACCATCGCGACGCTGCGCTTCCCATCCAACACGATTTCGACGCCGACCTATCTGATGCGCAACGTTGGCGGGTTTGACCCCAAGGAAGCCGGTGTCAATTTCCTCGAGCTTCCGCCCGGCGCGCAGGCCGCTGCCGTCAAGGATGGCCGCGCTGATCTTGCAATTGCATTTGACTGGGACGCCAGCATCGGCGTCACCCAGTTCGGGCTGGAGGTGATTTATTCCTTCGCCGACATCCTTGGGCCGATTGCCTTCTCATCTGTCTTCGTCACCGAGCAGTATCTGAAGGGCAACGGCGAGACCGTCCAGAAATTCACCAATGGCCTCGCCGAAGCGATGAAGCTGTTGCACACCGAGCCGGGCACCTTTGAGGAGGTCAGCCGGTTGGAGTTTCCAACCGTAGCCCCTGAGGTTGTGAAACTCGGTGCGAAGAATTTCATGACCACCAAGAACGTGGTGCCGCGCAATCCGATCATTACCAAGGAGGACTGGGACGCCATTATGAAGCATGAAAGCGGTGCAGGTACGCTCAAGAAAACCCTCCCTTACGAAGAAATGGTCGATACGACGTTCGCTGCCAAGGCCGCGTCCGACTTCGGCCTGAAGAGCTGAACTCCAGAAGCGAACCCGATTATGAATCTCCCCCAGATGTTGCCGCGCCGTGACAACGCGCTTGTCCTCGGCGCCAAGCCAGAAGAGTTTCCTCTTTCCGCCGATGAAACCGCCCTCATCGTCGTCGATATGCAGAACGCTTACGCTTCGCCCGGCGGATACCTCGACCTTGCTGGCTTCGACGTGACGGGTGCCGGTCCGGTCATCGCTGCGGTCGCGGAGACCATCGACATCTCGCGCAAGCTTGGCTTTACGATCGTCTTTTTCCAGAACGGCTGGGATGAGAACAAACATGAGGCCGGCACGCCTCAGTCCCCGAACTGGTGGAAGTCGAACGCACTCAAGACGATGCGTTCGCGGCCCGAATTTGACGGCAAGCTGCTCACCCGAGGAGGCTGGGATTACGATCTGGTCGACAAGATCAAGCCGCTGCCCGGCGAGATCGTGCTGCCGAAGCCACGCTACAGCGGCTTCTTCGGCACCCAGCTGGATGGAATGCTGCGCGCGCGGCGGATTCGCAATTTGCTGGTGATTGGAGTCGCCTCCAATGTCTGCGTGGAATCCACCATCCGGGATGGCTATTTCCTGGAGTACTTCCCGATCATGGTGAAGGACGCCACGCTTCAGGCCGGCCCTCCCGCATTGCAGGAAGCCACGATTTATAATGTTGAAACGTTTTTCGGCTGGACCACTACGGTGAGCGAGTTGCGCAGCTTGACCAACCGCTGACACGTCGGTCCCATCGCCATATCGATTCGCTCAGTAACCCAAAGGAGCCTGACATGCCCCGCAAGCCGATTATTCCTGCCGGTTCACCGCCCCCGATGGCGCCCTATTCGCCGGGCGTGGTTGCGGACAACATTCTGTATGTCTCTGGTGTGCTGGCGATGGATGCGGGCGGCAAAACGGTCGGCGTCGGCGATGCGACGGCGCAGACCCGTGCGGTTCTGGAATCGATCAAGAGCATCGTTGAAGCCGCAGGCGGAACGATGGCCGACGTGACCATGAACTCAATCTTCCTCAAGGATCTTGCCGACTACGCGGCGATGAATGCGGTCTACAAGGAATTCTTCCCGAGTGAATTTCCGGCCCGCTACTGCATTCGCGCAGATCTCGTCAAACCCGAATTCCTCGTCGAAATTGCGTCGATCGCACATCTGCCCAAGGCCCGTTAATGGCGGCCCAGGCACAACAGCGCGGCTCGCTGATATCGCCGTGGCTGCTGATTCTGCTCGGGCAAATCGCGCTCACGGTCGGCTTCCTCGGATTGTGGGAGATTGCCATTCGCGCCGAGTGGCTGCCGGTCTATCTCTACGGCCAGCCCAGCGGCATCGCGAAGAAGTTCGTCACCTTGCTGGCGGACGGCACGCTCATACAATCGACGCTGGTGACGGGCCTCGAATCGTTGATCGGATTTGTCATCGGCTGCCTGTTCGGCAGCGTTGCCGGGCTGGCGCTGTGGCTGACCCCGCGTTTTGCGTTGGTGTTGCGGCCGTTCATCGTGGCCGCCAACGGCCTGCCGAAGATCGCACTGGCGCCGCTGATCATCGTCTGGTTCGGCATCGACATCGAATCCAAGATCGCGATTGCAGCGATCATCACGTTCATTGTCTCATTGATGACCGCCTATAGCGGCGCGCAGGAAGTCGATCAGGATTTGATCCGGCTGATGCGTTCGCTTGGCGCAACCCGGTGGCAGACGTTCCGCAAGATCGTGGCGCCAGCCACTATGCCCTGGATCATTTCTGGCCTGCGATTGAACGTGGGATTTGCCCTGATCGGCGCGGTGGTTGGCGAATATATCGCCGCCAAGCAGGGGCTGGGTTATCTCGTCTACTACGCCGGCACGCTGTACGACCTCAATGCGGTCTGGGTCGGATTGTTTGCGCTGATGCTGTTGGCGCTGGTGCTGGACTACAGCGTTACGTTGCTCGAGCGCTGGCTGAGTTACTGATGCGGCGCTCAATGACAAGGCGCGCGCAAGAAGAATGGAGAGTTCGATGCCGGTAGCACAGGTCAACGGAACGGAAATCGCTTACGAAGTGATCGGCAAGGGCGAACCTGTGCTGCTGGTCGCCGGTATCGGCGGAGCGGGCAGTTACTTCAAGCCGAATATCGACGCTTTGGCGGCGAAGCATCAGGTCGTGCTGCACGATCACCGCGGCACGGGCGGATCGCGTCAGGATCGCATCACCTATTCGGTGCCGCAAATGACCGACGATATGGTCGCACTGATGGACGAACTGGATATCGAGGCGGCGCACATCGTGGGCCACTCAACGGGTGCAGCGATGGCGCACGACATGGCCTTGCGATTTCCGACGCGCATCAAGAGCGCGGTTCTTTATGCGGGGTGGGCGACGTCGGACGCCTATTTCAAGCGCTGTTTCGAGGTTCGCAAACGCGTTCTCGAGACAAGCGGCCCGCTTCATTACGTCAAGACCACGCCGTTGTTCCTTAATCCGCCGTGGTGGGTCAGCGCGAACATCGCGCGGCTTGAAGCGGAGGAGCCGGCAGCAGCAGCAGCGCTCGCGCCCAAGGACATTATGTTGAGCCGTATCGATGCGATTTGCTCATACTCGCCCGGTGAAGCGTTGCGGCAGATTGCGTGCCCTTGCCTGATTACGTGCTCCAAGGATGACCACCTGACGCCGCTGTTCTATTCGGAGCGGATGGCGAAGCTGATGCCCAAGGCCGACACCTTCTATTTCGAAACCGGCGGTCATGCCGTGTCGGTGGTTTTGCCGGACCAGTTCAACACTGTCGTGCTGTCGTATCTCGATGCAGTGGTCGCCGGCCGCAAATGGCAGGCGCCCGCATTGACCTATCCGGAGATCGCCTGATGAACGACCCGGCCGCAGATGACGGCGACGTCCTGTCCGCCCATGAGGTGGGCATGGTGTTCAATGCCGAGAGTGCAAATCCGGTTCGTGCTTTGGGCAACATCTCGTTCGGCCTGCGCAAGCGTGAGGTTCTCGCCATCGTCGGACCGTCAGGCTGCGGCAAGACAACGCTGTTCAATATCATCGCGGGCCTGATTACGCCGACCATGGGCAGCGTGTCCGTCAATGGTGTGCAGGTGGCCGGTGCCAAGGGCCATGTCGGCTACATGTTGCAGAAGGATATGCTGTTGCCGTGGCGCAGCGTGCTGGACAATGTGACGCTGGGTCTGGAAGTGCGCGGCGTGGCGCGCGCGGAGGCCGAGGAGATCGCGCATCGTCTGATTACGTCTTATGGCCTCGGCGGCTTCGAGAAGGCGAAACCCGCGACGCTGTCCGGCGGGATGCGTCAGCGCGTGGCCTTCATGCGCACACTGGCGTTCGATCCGGACGTGATCCTGCTGGATGAGCCGTTCTCGGCACTGGATTTCCAGACCCGCCTTCTGCTGCAAGGCGAGGTACAGCGGATTATTCGCGAACGCGGCAAGAGCGTGATTCTGGTGACGCATGACATCGGCGAAGCGATCACGATGGCCGACCGCATTGTCGTCATGACCAACCGGCCGGCGACCGTGCGAAGCCTGCATACGATCGAACTATCGGTTGCGGAGCGCGATCCCGTGACCATTCGCACCAACCCGCTTTATAATGAATACTTCAACCGCATCTGGTCGGAACTCGAGATCAGACGCGAAGTGTAACCTGCTTGCTTCAGGCCTTCGCGGCACCGCTGAGAATCTCGCGGTCGGCGCGAGAGCGCTGGGTCACGAAATTGATCACGGCGCGGACGGCCGGCAGGTCGATCAGGTCGGGATGGGCCAGCAGCCAGATGTCGGAAAGACCCGCGAGCTTCTGCGGTGCGACGCGTATCAGTTCCTCGTGTGCGTCGCCGACGATGCAGGACATCGCGCAGATTCCGACCCCGGCGCGCACTGCTGCGAGCATATCGGCCTGCGACGAGCAGCGCATCACCACCGACGCTTGCCGCGCCACATGATCGCTCCAGCGTCCGAGCTCGGCGTTCGAGGCCCTGTCTGCGAAGCCGATGATGTGGTGGTGCTTCCAGTCGTCACGATGCGCAGGCAGCGGATGGCGCGCGGCATAATCGCGCGAAGCATAGAAGCCGACGCCGAGCCGCGCGATCTTGCGGCCGATCAGATTTTCGTCGCCGCTTTGATAGATGCGCAACACGATGTCGGCCTCGCGCTTGCGCACGCTGACCGGAAACGGATGGGTGACGAATTCGATCTGGACGTCGGGATGGGTCTCGATGAACGATGACATGTGCGGCATCAGCCAATAGGCGGCGAGTGTGGGGCCGATCGAAAACTTGACCAGCCCACGCGCTTTGGTGCCTTTGGCCGACACAGCGGCCTCGGCGCGCAGCGCCGCCGCTTCCATCGTACCGGCATGTTCGCGGAACCGTCGCCCCTGTGCGGTCAGGACCAGGCCGTCATTAGAACGCACGAACAGCTTGGTCCCGAGCTGGGCTTCCAGCGCGGCGATCTCGCGGCCCACTGTGGGGTGGCTCGAGCGCAGCCGCTTTGCCGCGCCGAGATAACTGCCCGAATCGGCCACCGTTATGAATGTCCGGCAGAGATCCCAGTCCATTGTTCAATCCTGAAGTAAGTACTGTTCAAGATTGAACATTCGGGTGGTCGGGTCAAGATGTTATCGTCGCTCACATTCAAGCATGGTGTGGTGGCTCGCAAGTCCGCCCGCTTCACCGGCACGGTTCTTTGTGGACTTGCGAGCTCAAACCACACCAGAGCTATAATTTCTAGTGTCCTTTCGAATTCGAAGTTCGCTCGGGGGATGCCGCAGAATGAAGCGAACTTCGAATTCAGGACACTAGGACAACAATCCGATGTCGCTCCCAGCCTCGCTCACCGGTACGCTTGAACTGCCCGTTCTCGGGTCGCCGCTCTTTCTCGTGTCGGGCCCCGAACTTGTGATCGCGCAATGCAAGGCCGGCATCGTCGGTTCGTTCCCGGCGCTGAATGCGCGGCCGGTCGAGAAGCTCGGCGAATGGCTGACGCAGATCGAAGACGAACTCGGCGAATATCAGGCTTTGCACCCTGACA
>CALRLJ020000138.1:0-8685 GCA_943368635.1 Sediminibacterium ginsengisoli
TCGTTTTGGAGATCATCTGTACCCGGGATCGGTGGCGCGATTTCTCCAAGTCCCACACGCGCATGCTGATTAAAAATTGAATCGGACATTGGAAGGGCCGCACGCCGGCACAACACGCACAATCGTCATCGCCGGGCTAGACCCGGCGATCCATCAATCTTCAAAAATGCTTTCCGGTAAAAGACGGATGGCCGGGTCAACCCGGCCTTGACGAACCGCAAATCCGGCCGTGATAAATCTCAAATGATGCGGATTTATCGCCCCGCACTCGATGTCGTTCCCGCGAAAGCGGGATCCATAACCACCGAAGGCGCGGAGAACAGATCGCCGCCATCCTGAGGCGCGAGCACTTGCGAGCCTCGAAGGACGACGGCGACGCGACCGCCCATCCTTCGAGGCTCGCGCGCCAACCGCGCTTCGCACCTCAGGATGACGCAGCGTCGTTATGTTTCGAGAACCATCGGTCCCCGCCTGCGCGGGGGACGACCGGAGAGAGATTCTGTGGAATACCTCGATGCCACTCGCCCGCAACGGCTGGCGAGATAAGCCAGCCCTACCGCTGACGCGCGCGGGCGTCGGCCGGGTTCCGCGGCGGGGCCGGAGCCTGCGCCGGCGCAGCATCCCTTTGGCCCGCACCGAACAGCACGCGGGTCGGGTTGCGGTCGAAGTTGTTCACGGCGCGGCTGATGTCGGCCAGCGTGCGGCGCCCATCGATGATCAGGCCTGCGGAACGCTTGTCGAGATTGTCGGCAAGTTCGCGGAACGACTTCGCGGCGCTCTGCAATTCGCCTTCCTTGCCCATCAGGCCATCGACACCGGCCATGATGCTGTCGATGCGCGCCGAGTTGGAGGCAAGGCTCTTCGAGAACGCCTCGATATTGGCCAGGCTGTTGTGCAGGGTTTCCTGGTTCTCGGTGACCAGCTTGTTGACGTTTTGCAGCACGCCGCGAACGGCCTCGCCAATGTCCTGGATCGCGTTGGGATCGGCGGTCAGCGTCGGCACGCCGTCTTCGGCCACCGGCACACCACCCGCCTCGATCGATCCGCCCTTGAGCGAGATCGACGACACGCCGGTGAGACCGGCGAACTCGAGGCCGACCAGCGAGTCCTTGCGGATCGGCGCAGACTTGTCGACGTTGGCGATGACGACGACGCGCTTTGGATCGTCGAGCTTGATCGAGGTGACTTCACCGATCTTGATGCCGTTGAAGTTGACGTTGCCGCCGGTGCGCAGGCCGGAGGCCGCGCCCTCGAACACGATGCGCAGCGGAATGCGTTGCGCAGCCGCACCGAGGTTCTGGAACCAGAACACAAAGCCAAATGCCGCGGCGACCACCGCCAGCGTGAACGCCCCAATCAGGACGAAATTTGCCTTTGTTTCCATCAACTTAACTCCAAATACGCAAACTACTTACGCGATCACGGCACGAGCGCGATTGCCATGAAAATAGGCCCGCAGCCAAGGATGCTGCGAGGCCAGCATGTCGTCCATCGTGCCCACAAGAAGAACCTTACGATCCCCCAACACCGCAATCCGGTTGCAGGCCGTTTTAAGGCTGTCGAGATCATGGGTTACCATAAAAACGGTCAGACCCAAAGTACGCTGCAACGTCATCACGAGCTGATCGAAGTCACCGGCGCTGATCGGATCAAGACCCGACGTCGGCTCGTCGAGGAACACGATCTCCGGGTCTAGAGCGAGCGCACGCGCCAGCGCCACGCGCTTGATCATGCCGCCCGACAGTTCCGACGGGAACCGGTCGGCGACTTCCGGCTTGAGACCGACCATGGCGAGCTTGGCGATGGCGATTTCATCGAGCAGCCGCTCCGACACGTTCATGAATTCGCGGACCGGAAACTGGATGTTCTGCCGCACACTGAGCGATGAGAACAGCGCGCCGTGCTGGAACAGCACCCCCCAGCGGCGTTCGACCGCGCGGCGCTGATCTTCGCTGGCGCTGCCCATATCGACGCCGAACACCTCGATGTTGCCACTGAGCTTTGGCATCAGGCCGATGATGGTGCGGGTCAGCACCGACTTGCCCGCACCCGACGCGCCGACGAAGCCGAGGATCTCGCCGCGCTTCACGTCGAGATCGAGATGGTTGAGGATCAGGTTGTCGTTAAACCCCACCGTCAGGTCACGGACCCGGATGATCGCATCGTCGGAATAGGCCGCCATGGTCGCCACCTCAAATATTGATCGTCGCGAAAAAGATCGCGAACAGGCCATCCATGACGATGACAAAGAAGATCGATTTCACCACCGATGCCGTGGTGTGCTGGCCGAGCGACTCGGCACTGCCCTTTACGGCCGCGCCTTCGACGCAGGCCACCACGCCGATCACCAGCGCCATGAAGGGCGCTTTCACCATGCCCACCGTGAAATGATTGATGGAGATGGCTTCCTTCAGACGGACCAAAAACGCGTCAGGCTGCACGCCGCCGTAACCCCAGGCGACGAGACCGCCGCCATAAAGGGCAGCCATCGCGCCAAGGAAAGCCAGAATCGGCATGGCGATGATCAGCGCGACGATGCGCGGCAGGATCAAAACTTCAGTGGGATCGAAGCCCATGGTGCGCAACGCGTCGACCTCCTCGCGCATCCGCATCGAACCGAGTTCCGCCGTATAGGCGCTGCCCGAGCGGCCAGCGACCATGATCGCCACCAGCAGCACGCCGAGTTCGCGCAGCACCAGTACACCGAGCATATCGACTACGAACACGTCGGCGCCGAACTTGCGGAAGTGAAAAATGCCCTGCTGGGCGATGATGCAGCCGATCAGGAAGGTAATCAGCACCACGATCGGCACCGCGCGCCAGCACACCTGTTCGAGGTGGTGGATCATCGAGGTAAAGCGGAAACTGGTCGGGTGACGGATCACCCGGAACATGGCGTTGAGGATCGCCCCCAGCATGCCGATCAGGCCGACCAGCGTACCGCCCACATCGACGACGCTGCGGCCGACGCTGTCCAGCATCCCGAGCAGGGTTTGCCGCTGCCGCTTGTGAACGATGCCCGGTTTTACCTGACGGACCTCGTTCACGAGACTCGCATAGTTGGCGGACAGACCGGCGACATTGGGTTCGACGCCGCCCTGGGTCAGGCTGCGGCGCAGCCGTTCGATCAGCCATGCCCCGAAGGTATCGAGGCTGGAAACCTGCGAGACGTCGATCACGATATTGGCCGGGCGGCCGGTTAGCCGTTCGGTGTCCTCGACGATCTTTTCCAGATCGGGCGCGTGATGGACCGTCCATTGGCCAGCCGCGCGCAGCGCGAGACCCGCGCCGACGGTGACCTGTTCCAATGTCGGATTGCCGTTCAAGCCCAACTCCTGCGCGAATTCCGTGTCCGGTCGATCAAACAACCTATCACGATGCCATCAATCTGTACGGGGATGATCTTAAGAGCCATAATTGCAGCGTCTCGGCAAGCCCGCCCTTACGAAAATCGATTTCACAAATGATGCCATCGTTGAAACTTGCCGCCCGGATCGAACGCTGGCCTATCGCTGGCGGCTTCACCATCAGCCGGGGCGCCAAGACAGAGGCCGTTGTGATTGTGGCCGAGGTAAGTCGCCAAGGGATTAATGGGGACTATAACGGCAAGGCTATTATCGGGCGCGGCGAATGCGTTCCCTATGCCCGCTACAACGAAACGCCGGAAGGAACGCTGGCGGCCGTCCTCAGCCTTCAGGACGCATTTGGCAACGGGCTGGACCGGCGAGCGCTGCAGTCGCAAATGCCTGCGGGCGCGGCCCGTAACGCACTCGACTGCGCGCTGTGGGATCTGGAAGCCAAGGTGGCGGAAAAGCGCATCTGGAACCTGCTCGGGCATCCCGAACCGCGTCCGCTGACCACCGCCTACACGATTTCGCTGGGCACGCCGCAGGCCATGGCGGAAGCGACGGCGAAGGCCGCCCATCGGCCGCTGCTCAAGATCAAGCTCGGCGGCGACGGCGACGAGGCCCGGATCGCGGCGGTCCGCAAGGCCGCCCCGGCCAGCGAGTTAATCGTCGATGCCAATGAGGCCTGGACCGACAGCAATCTGGAACGGCATCTGGCGGCTTGCGCGGCCGCCGGCGTGACCATGATCGAACAGCCCCTGCCCGCCGGCCGGGATCAGGCGCTGGCGCGCATCAAGCGGCCGGTTTCCGTTTGTGCCGATGAGAGCGTGCATGATCGCGCATCGCTCGAAGGCCTGCGCGAACGCTACGATGCCATCAACATCAAGCTTGACAAGACCGGCGGTCTCACCGAGGCGCTGGCGATGGCTGAGGCTGCGCGGCTGCTCGGATTTGACCTGATGGTCGGCTGCATGGTCGCGACGTCGCTGGCGATGGCACCCGCCATGATGATCGCGCAAGGAGCGCGCGTGGTCGACCTCGACGGGCCGCTGCTGCTGTCAAAGGACCGGGATGATGGCCTGCGCTTCGACGGCAGCACGGTCTATCCGCCAGACGCCGGTCTCTGGGGTTAATCCATCGCGGCGTGATGCGCATCGAGCCGCTTGCGCGCAACCGCCATCACGAGCCCGCCTGCAAGCGCCATTGCGGCCATCGCGTAATAAACGCCATCGCCGACGCGGGCATAGATCAGTCCCGAGCACACCATGGTCAGACTGGTCAGGACACCGAGCGACGCAACCAGATAGCCCTGCGCACTGGCGAGCACATGATGCGGAACGCTGCGAACCAGCAATGCAACCGTGCCGACTTGCGTGATCCCGAAGGTCAGGCCGTGCATCAGTTGCACGGCGGCGAGGATCTCGATCCGTGGCTCCTGCGCGGTCACAATCCAGCGCAGCACGCCGCTTGCCGCACCGATCATAACAAGAACCGTCGGCGACAATGTGAAACGCGGCGATACCGCGAAAATCACAATCTCGGCGATCACGCCGAGCGACCACAGCGCTGCGATGGTCAGGCCGCCAAGGCCCGCATTCTGCCAGGTGATCGAGGCGAAGCCGTAATAGGCTGCGTGGCTGGCCTGAATCAGCGCCGACGAACCGATGATCGCCAGAAACAACGGCTTGCGCAGCAGACCGCTGGCGCGCGACAGCGATTTTGCCGCTGCGGGAGGCGTATCCAGCGGTGCAAGACCGAGGCTGACAAAAGCGCTCAACAACGCCACGGCCACAATAGCCCAGATCAGGTATCTCGGATCGACCGTTGCCAGAAGGAGGCCCGACCCCATCGCGCCGACCACGAAGGACGCGGACCCCCAAAGCCGCATCGGCCCGTAGTCGAGACCGTAGCGCGCAACACCCTTCAGTGCGTAACCGTCCGTCAATGGCCCGAGCGGCGTCCAGACACAGGCCGTAAGCCCGAAGACGATCAGGATTGCCAGTGGATCGCGAAGCACCCCGACCGCGGCCAGTCCGAGGGCCGTGGCAAACGCCAGCGCCATCATGGCTCCGCGCAGGATCTGCCGCCTTTCGGCAAAGGCGGTCACGAACGGCAGCATCGTGAAGCGGGACAGCGACGGTATGGCGGTGATGATACCGATCCAGGAGACATCGGTGCCGATCGCCTTCAACCAGACCGGGAAGAACGGCAGATACGTTCCAATGATGCCCAAAGTGGACGCGTAAAACAGGCTGGTGCGGACAGCAAATCGGCGGGCGGTGGATTGCCCGGCCGGGTGCTTTTGTGATTCGCTGGTGAGCAAGGGAATTGCGATTCGCTGCGGTTCGTGGTGATCGTTGTGTAGCGCGTGTTCGGTGTATCAGGACATCGCTTTCGCGCGTGGATCGCGTCAACGCGTTTCTGTTCTACAGGTTTCTATCCTACAGGTTTTTATGGCCAACGAAGCCTTCGCCCTGTCGCCGATCTCAGCCCGCGCCGCCTCTCCGACGGACGCGGACTTCGAGGCTATCCGCGAGGCGTTTCTGGAGACCGCGCGCGGCCGCTGGTTTCTGGACGAATACACGAAGCGCAACCGCAACGCCGACACCGCCATGGTGCTGGAAGCCGTTGCACGCATCGAAAGCTCGCTTGCCGCCCAGAAGGAAGACCAACGGCAGCAGGCGCTGAGCGAACCGCTGCCAGCCGAGCCGCCTTCAAGCGAATTGCCCTCGAACGAGTTGCCCGAAGCGATGGCCGCGGTCAGAGCCATTGTCGCGGCCGCACGGGAAACGGTTTCCGCAGCACTGGCAAGTCAGACGTTCGAAGATGCACTAGCGCCGTCGCGCAAATGCGCGCGCGTCATCCGCGAAATCGCCTGGGGACTGCGCGAGTCCGGTGCGGACGGACGGATCTGTTTTTTGCTGGAGTCCCAGGTCGATGCGATCGACGCCGCCTGCGATCAGGTCGCGGCATCCGGTCTGCGTGACGACGTGTTACGGGCCTTCGATCAGGCTGCGCGCGACATCGAGGCCATTGCTCCCTCCACTATGGAGATGCAGGCTGAGGCCGAACCTGTTGCAGCGGTCCACACCATCGATCTCAGCCCGCCACCTGCGGACACGTTCGACGAACCGCAGATGGCTATCGTCGAGGATGAACTGTTCGAGGTTGCAGCTTCGGATGCGCAGCCTCCGAAAACCGCGACCGAAATGGTTATGCTGCAGGAAGACAGCGCGACGGTCGAGATGACTGCGGCGGTCATCGACGAGGATGAAGCACGGGAGCCGGTCACGGCCGTGCATCTGGAGATGGTCCCTGAGGTCGTACCGGAGCCGGTTCTCGAGATTGCGCCTGAGATTACCAGCGCAGAACCAGCGCCCGCGTCGCTCGGTGCAAGCCTGATCGCCAACGGGATTATCGCAAGACCCGTTTCGCCGCGCAGCGACCCGCTGGCACCGATCCGGCGGATGAGTCAGGCCGAAAAAGTCGCGTTTTTCAGCTAAGGCGAACTGGCGGCAAACTTCGGCGCAAAAGGCAGGCAAAAGGCCGAATTGTGGCGCCTACTGAATCAGCCGCGCGAACAGATCCGCATCGACATTGCCGCCGGACAACACGATCGCAACGGTCTTGCCCCTCGCGTCGATATGTCCCGCCAGCAACGCTGCAAGCGCGACGGCCCCGCCGGGTTCGACCACGAGCTTCAGTTCGCGAAACGCGAACGCGACCGCCTTCGCGACTTCGTCGTCTGTCGCCGTGACGCCCTGCACGCCATTGGTCTGGTTGATCGCGAACGTGATCTCGCCGGGAATGGACGCCATCAGCGCATCGCAGATGGTGCGGCCCACGGCGCGGTGCGGCTCACGATGGCCGGCGCTGAACGAGCGCGCGTGATCGTCGAAACCGTAAGGCTCGACAGTCATCAATGCGGCATTCGGAAACTTCGCTTTGGTTGCCAGTGCAATGCCGGCCATCAGCCCGCCGCCGGAGGCAGGTGCGGATACCAAATCGGGCGCGATGCCCAGTGCTGTGAAGTCCTCGGCGATTTCGAGTCCGACCGTGCCCTGCCCCGCGATCACCCACGGATCGTCGTAAGGCGGAACGACGGTCGCGCCGCGCTTGGCTGCAATATCGCGCGCAATCGCATCTCGGTCTTCCTTGTCGCGGTCATAGGGAACGACTTCAGCGCCGTAACTCTTGGTGCGCTCGATCTTGGAGACCGGCGCATCGGACGGCATCACGATCGTCGCCGGCATGTTCAGGAGTTGCGCCGCAGCCGCAACGCCCTGCGCATGGTTGCCGGACGAGAAGGCAACCACGCCCGCCTTGCGCGCGCTTTGCGGGATCGAGGACAGTTTGTTGAAGGCGCCGCGAAACTTGAACGACCCTGTTCGCTGTAACACTTCAGGTTTCAGAAACACCCGCGCGCCGGTGAGCGCATCGAGCGCCGGAGACGTGACGAGACGGGTTCGCACCGCGACGGGCGCGAGGACGCGCGCGGCAGCTTCAACATCGGAAACGGTGGGCAACGTGAGATTTGTCATGGCGCATGTATAGCGCCCCGGCCGCTCCGGGCAAGATCAGCAAAAGGCAGCCGCCATGCGCGATCAGGTGATGGGCAACGATTCCGACGTCAGCCTGAGCCTGCGGGCCAGACGGCGGCGCCAGCGGCGCTTGACCTGCGGCGGCCGTTCGCGCGTCACGTTGTCGATAAAGGCCTGAGCGCATGCGCCCCAGCTGCGGGACGCCGCAAAATCGCGGCAAATACCGCGCGGAATGTCGAGAGCCGCCAGACACGCGCTGCGCAGATCGTCGCTCAACACGCCGACCGGCGCATCGCCGATCACATCGAGCGGACCGGGCACTGGCAAAGCAGCAACGGGGACACCGCTGGCAAGCGCTTCAAGCAGCACAAGACCGAACGTGTCGGTCTTGCTTGGAAACACGAAGACGTCGGCGGCGGAATAGGTCTCAGCCAGGGTTTCGCCCTGCATGGTGCCGAGAAACACCGCGTCGGGATATTTGCGTTCCAGTTCGGCCTTGGCCGGACCATCGCCGACCACGACCTTGGTGCCGGGCAAATCGAGTTCCAGAAACGCCTCCAGATTCTTCTCCACCGCCACACGGCCGACCGAGAGAAACACCGGGCGCGGCAAAGCGAGATCGAAATCACGCGGGCGAAACAATTCGGCATCGACGCCGCGCGACCATAGCACCACGTTGCGGAAACCGCGTCCGCGCAATTCGTCCGCAAGTGCCGGCGTTGCCGCCATCACAGCATCGCTGGTGCCATGGAAATAACGCAACGCGGCCCAGACCCACGATTCCGGAATCGGGAAAC
>CALRLJ020000139.1:0-8683 GCA_943368635.1 Sediminibacterium ginsengisoli
CCCGATGTTTCTTATGATTCTCTAGAGGCCCATCTGGCGGCTTGCCAGATCCTTCATGATTTCCTCGGTGCCGCCGCCGATGGCGTTGACCTTCACTTCGCGATAAATGCGCTCGACCTTCGGCCCGCGCATGAATCCCGCGCCGCCGAAAATCTGTACGGCTTCGGACGCGCAGTAAGCCATGGTCTGCGTCGCCTGATTCTTGCACATGCAGACTTCGGCGACCGGATTGTCACCTTGTTCCAGCCGCCAGATCAGCATTTCCAGCATCGCCTGCGTCGCGGCCACACGCTGCGCCATGTCGACGATCTTGTGGCGGATCACCTGATGGTCGGCGAGGCGTTTGCCGAATGTCTTACGCTCGCGGGCATAGGCAATGGCTTCCTCGACGCAAACCCGTGCAAAGCCCGTGCAGCCAGCCGCGAGGCCAAGGCGCTCACTGTTGAAATTCTTCATGATGAGCTTGAAGCCGGCATTCTCAGTGCCGATCAGGTTGCCGGCTGGAACGCGGCACTCGTCGAAATAGAGTGTGGCGGTATCGGATGCCCACCAGCCCATCTTCTTTAAGGGTGTGCGCGAGAAGCCCGGTGTGTCACGCTCGATCAAAAGAAGACTGACACCGCCCGCACTTTCGCCGCCGGTGCGGACTGCGACGGTGTAATAATCCGCGCGCATGCCTGAGGTAATGAAGGTCTTCTCGCCTTTCACAACATAGTGGTCGCCGTCACGCTTTGCAGTCGTGCGCAGATTGGCGACATCCGAACCACCGCCGGGTTCGGTGATGGCGAGCGCGGAGATTTTCCGGCCCGCCAGAATGTCCGGTAGTACCCGCGCTTTCAGTTCGTCCGAGCCGCCATAGACGATCGGCGGCGCGCCGATGGTGTGGCTTTTCAGGCTGGCGCTGATCCCGCCGGCTCCGGCGCGGGCTAGTTCCTGCGCGGCGATCATCGAGATGAAGCGGTCGCACGGAACGCCGCCGTATTCTTCGGGGAAGCCAAGCTGCAGCAGGCCGATGGAGGCGGCTTTCAGATACAGCTCGCGGGGGAATTCTCCGGCTTCGTCCCATTGCGCTGCAAAAGGCTCGATCTCGGTCTTCACAAAGCGCCGCAACATATCGCGGAACGCCAGGTGCTCCTCGTTCAGAAAGGGGCTGGCGGATGTTTCCGCGAACCCTTCCGGGGCATTCATTGCGATCCTCCAGATCGGGGGGCATGTCAGGGGATTTTATGGCCCGTTCGCAGGGCCAAGACTTGCGTTAAGCCGCCATATCTTCTGAAATTATGCCTTTCGGAAATTGTGACAAGGCCAGCTAGTTTTCACAAGACGCTGGCAGGCCCGGCCCCTTACCGTTTGGAGCCATACGCGAAGAAACCGAGGACCGAACATGGATAAAGCCGTCGTCACCTGTGCGCTCAACGGCGTCCTGACCAATCCCAAGCAGCATCATGTCCCGGTGACGCCCGAGGAAATGGCGCGGGAGGCGAAGGCGGCGTTCAATGCCGGTGCGTCGGTGATGCACATGCATCTGCGCCGGCAGGAACCGGATCAGGGTCACATGCCGTCGTGGGATGTGAACCTGTCGAAGGAAGTCCAGCAGGCGATCCGCGAGGCGTGCCCCGGTGTCATTATCAATCACACCACGGGCGTCAGCGGGCCGAACTATCAGGGCGCGCTCGATTGCGTGCGCGAGACCAAGCCGGAAATGGCCGCCTGCAACGCCGGTTCGCTGAATTACCTGAAGGTCAAGGCCGACGGCTCCTGGGCCTGGCCGCCGCATGTGTTCGATAACGCGCCGGACAAGATCCAGAAATATCTCGACGTGATGAAGGTGGCGAAATCGCTGCCGGAGTTCGAATGTTTCGACGTCGGCATCGTGCGCAGCGTGGCGATGTACAAGCAGAACGGGATGTATTCCGGCCCGCTTGAATATAATTTCGTTATGGGCGTTGCTTCCGGCATGCCCGCCGATCCTGAACTGCTGCCGATCCTGCTCAAGCTGAAAGTGGCGGATGCCAACTGGAGCGTCACAGCCATCGGCCGCGAGGAGATCTGGCCGTTGCATCTGCGCTGTGCCGAACTGGGCGGACATCTGCGCACCGGGCTTGAGGATACGTTCTATCTCGGCGACGGCACCAAGGTGACTTCGAACGGCCAGTTGATCGAGGGCATCGTCGCCTGCGCACGCAAGGCGGGCCGCGAGATCGCGTCGCCCGCCGAAGCTAGAAAGATTCTCAAACTGCATTAACGACAGCCGTAACGGACAAAAGAACCGTGGCTGAGACAGGGAGATAACGTCATGAGCGATCTGACTGCAACCGGCGGCGTGCCCGATGCCGGACGTATCGGACGCGTCGCTGTCGGCGACATCCTGCGCCGCGCGGCGAAGCGATTTCCTAACCGTATCGCGTTGACCGACGGCGCGCGTCAGGTGACCTTCACCGAAATCGAGCACGACGCCAATCGTTTCGCCAATTATCTTCTCGCGCGTGGTCTCAAGCCGGGTGAGAAAATTTCGACCATCTGCAACAATTCGGTCGAATTCGTCAAAGCGCTGTTCGGAATTCACCGCGCCGGGCTGGTCTGGGTGCCGATCAACACCATGCTCGGGCCGGGTGACATGGACTACATCCTCGGCCATGCCGAAGTCCGGTTCGCGCTGATCGACGACAATCTTCATGCACAGCCGGAACGGCGTGCGGCGCTGGAAAAGCGCGGCGTCGGACTGATCGCGGTCGATCTGGCCGGCAAGGCCAAAGAACAGGGTCTTGAGAGCTTCAATGACCTGGTCGCGGGACATTCGGATATTGAACCCGAGGTCGAATTCAATGATCGCGATCTGGCGATGATTATTTATACCTCGGGCACCACATCGCGGCCGAAAGGCGCGATGCATTGTCATCTGGCGGTGGTGATGGCGGCGATGAGCAATGTCATCGAGATGCACCTCGACCGCAACGACGGGATCAGCGGACAGTTTCCGCTGTTTCATTGCGCCGCTCACGTCCTGCTGCTGACGTATCTGTCGGTCGGTGGCAAGCTCGCGATCATGCGCGGCTTCGATCCTGTCGCTTGCATGGAGGCGATCCAGCGCGACAAGCTCACGGTGTTTATTGGGTTGCCCGCGATGTATCAGGCGATCCTCGATCATCCGCGCCGCAAGGAGTTCGATCTCTCGGGCCTGCGCGCTTGCGTGTACACCATGGCGCCGATGCCGCGCCCCTTGCTTGAGCGGTGTATCGCCGAACTCTGTCCGACCTTCGTGCAGCCGAGCGGGCAGACGGAAATGTATCCGGCGACCACCATGTCGCAGCCGGACCGGCAGCTCGCGCGCTTCGGCAATTACTGGGGCGAGTCGATGATCGTCAACGAGACCGCAATCATGGATGACGAGGGCAACCTGTTGCCGGTCGGGCAGGTCGGCGAGATCGTGCATCGCGGGCCGAACGTGATGATGGGGTATTACAAAGACCCGGAGGCGACCGCAGCCGCGCGTAAATTCGGCTGGCATCACACCGGCGATCTGGCCCTGATAGACGAACACGGCGAAGTGCTGTTCATCGACCGCAAGAAGGACATGATCAAGTCCGGCGGTGAGAACGTTGCTTCTGTGAAAATCGAGGAGGCGCTGTTGGCGCATCCGGCGGTGTTGAATGCGGCGGTGGTTGGCCTGCCGCATCCGCAATGGGGTGAGGCGGTATCGGCGTTCGTCAAGCTGAGGCCCAACGCGCAGGTAGGCGAGGCGGAGATCATCGAGCACTGCCGCAAGTCGCTCGGCGGATTTCAGATCCCCAAGCTGGTGCGGATACTGGATGAAATGCCGATGACCGCGACTGGCAAGCTGCGCAAGGTCGAGTTGCGCCAGCAATACGTCGATCATTTCGCCAATTCGGCGGCGTAAGGATTAGTCTTCCCCATGACGGTGATTGAGAATTCCATTTCTCCCGCAGGCGAGACCTATCAGGCCAACCGTGCAGGGATGCTGGCGCAGATTGCGCGGGTCAATGCCGTGGTGGGGCGGACCAGCGCGGCGTCCGAACTGTCGAAGAAGCGATTTCACGAGCGCGGACAGTTGCTGCCGCGCGAACGTATCGCCCTGCTGCTCGATCCCGGCGCGCCGTTCCTCGAACTGTCGGCGCTTGCGGGATATTGTCTCGATACGCCGGACCCGGAGAAAAGCATTCCAGGCGGCGGCACCATTGCGGGCATCGGCTTCGTCTCCGGCGTGCGCTGCATGGTGACCGCGAGCGATTCCGGCATCGAGGCTGGATCGTTGCAGCCGATGGGGCTCGACAAGCGGCTGCGCTCGCAGGAAATCGCGCTGGAAAACAAGCTGCCGTCGGTGCAACTCGTCGAGAGCGCTGGCGCGAACCTGATGCGTTATCGCGTCGAGGATTTCATTCGCGGCGGAACGACATTCCGCAATCTCGCGTTGCTCTCTGCGGCGGGCTTACCGGTGGTTACCGTCACGCATGGTTCGTCCACGGCGGGCGGCGCGTACCAGACCGGTCTTTCGGATTACATCGTGATGGTGCGCGGGCGCACGCGGGCCTTTCTGGCCGGGCCGCCGCTGCTGAAAGCTGCGACCGGCGAAATCGCCACGGAAGAAGAACTCGGCGGCGCGGAGATGCACACCAGCATTTCCGGACTGGGTGACTATCTTGCCGAAGACGACCGCGAAGCGCTCGGCATCGCCCGGCAGATCATGGCAGATCTCAACTGGGATCGGGCGCAGCCGGATCGTGATGAACCGCCACGCGAGCCGCTCTACGAGACCGAGGAATTGCTCGGCATCATGCCGATGGATCACAAGCGGCCCGTCGACATGAAGCAGATCATCGCGCGTATTCTCGACGGCTCGGAATTCCTCGAAATAGGCGCAAACTACGGTCCCGCGACCGTCTGCGGTCATGGCCGCATCGGCGGTCAGGCCATCGGCATCATCACCAACAACGGTCCGCTGGACCCGAACGGCGCCAACAAGGCGACCCACTTCATTCAAGCCTGCTGCCAGTCGCGCACGCCGATCCTCTATCTGAACAACACTACGGGTTACATGGTCGGCAAGGCCTATGAGGAAGCCGGCATGATCAAGCATGGCTCGAAGATGATTCAGGCCGTCACCAACGCCACCGTGCCGCAGATCACGATTTACTGCGGCGCATCGTTCGGCGCGGGCAATTACGGCATGTGCGGGCGCGGCTTTCACCCGCGCTTCTGCTTCTCGTGGCCGAACGCCAAGACCGCCGTAATGGGGGGCGAGCAGGCGGCGGGAACCATGGCCATCGTCGCGGAAGCCGCTGCCGCGCGGCGCGGCAAGCCGATCGAGCCGGACAAGCTGGAAGCGATGAAAGCGCAGATCATCGATGTGTTCGAGAAACAGATGGACGTTTTTGCCACCAGCGGTCGATTGCTGGACGACGGTGTGATCGATCCGCGTGACACCCGCGCGGTACTGATGAATGTGCTGGCGATTTGTCGCGAATCTGAATTGCGCAATCCGCAGAAGGTCCAGTTCTCGGTGGCACGGCCATGAGCAAGTTGACGCCGTTTCGGAAAATCCTGATTGCCAATCGCGGCGAAATCGCGCTGCGTGTGATGCGCACCGCCAAGCGCCTTGGCTACGAGACGGTCGCCGTCTATTCGACCGCCGATGCCAATGCGCGCCACGTCCGCGAGGCGGATCAAGCGGTGTGGATCGGCGAGTCGCAGCCCTCGCAGTCTTATTTGCGGGTCGACGCGATCATTGAGGCCGCGAAAGCCAGCGGTGCGGACGCGATCCATCCCGGCTACGGATTTCTCGCCGAGAACGCGGAGTTTGCCAAAGCTTGTCGTGAAGCGGGGCTGGTGTTCATCGGCCCGTCGCCCGAGGCGATTCACGCCATGGGCAACAAGGCCGGTGCAAAAGACATCATGCAGAAGGCGGGTGTGCCCTGCGTGCCCGGCTATCAAGGCGAGGACCAGAGCGACGCAACCATGCTCACCGCTGCGAAGCGCATAGGCTTTCCGGTGATGATCAAGGCAGTCGCCGGCGGCGGTGGACGCGGCATGCGTCTTGTCCAGAGCGAAGCGGCATTTCCGGACGCATTGCGCGGCGCGCGCTCTGAGGCGCAGAATGCATTCGGCGATCCGAATGTCATTCTGGAGCGGGCCATCATTCAGCCGCGCCATATCGAAATTCAGGTGTTCGGCGACCGTCAGGGCAACGCCGTCCATCTCGGTGAGCGCGATTGCTCGGTGCAGCGCCGTCACCAGAAGCTGATCGAGGAAGCGCCGTCGCCTGCGGTGTCGCCGGAGCTGCGCGCGCGGATGGGTGGGACCGCGGTGGCCGCCGTCAAGGCTATTGGTTATGAAGGCGCGGGCACGCTGGAATTCCTGCTCGATGCTGCGGGCAATTACTACTTCATGGAAATGAACACGCGGCTTCAGGTCGAGCATCCGGTGACGGAAGCGATCACCGGTCTCGATCTGGTCGAATTTCAACTACGCGTCGCTGGTGGCGAACCGCTGCCGCTGAAGCAGGAGGATGTGAAGTTCGAAGGCCACGCCATCGAAGTGCGGCTGTGCGCGGAAGATGCGGAACACGGCTTCATGCCGCAGTCGGGGCGGATGCTGCGCTGGCGTGCGCCATCGGAGCTGCGCGTCGAGGATGCGCTCGAATCCGGTGGCGAGATCCCGCCGTTCTACGATTCGATGATTGCTAAGATTATCGGTCACGGCGCGACGCGGGACGAGGCGCGGCGCAGGCTGACGGCGGGTCTCGTGCAGATGACCGCGCTCGGCGTCGCCACCAACCAATCTTTTCTGGCACGCTGTCTCGACCATCCGGCATTTGCGGCGGGGCAGGCGACCACGGCGTTCATCGAGGAACATTCGGGCGATCTGCTCGGCGCGAAGACGAATGCCGGTCTACATGCCGCCGTCGCCGCATTGCTGGTTCACGTTGCGGCGATTGGGCCGGTTCATGTGCAGCAGTGTCTGGGTCTGACGCACGGTTATCCGATCCCGATGCGGTTCGATCTCGACGGCCATATCATCGAACCGACGGTGCGGCGCGCGCGCGGCGACATTTTCAAGGTTGGGCTTGGAGAATCCGAACACACGCTGACACTCGGGGCGCGCGATGGTGACGTGCTTCATTTCACTTGCGACGGCGTGCTGGCCTCGGCCACGTTCGTGCGCAACGGGACGGATATGTATTTCAACTTCGCGGGAATCACGTCCCATGTCCACGATCTGTCCCATGCCGCCGTGATGAAGGCGGGCGATGCCGGATCGGACGGCAAGCTGCGGGCGTCGATGAACGGGCGCGTGGTGTCGGTGCTGGCGAAGATCGGGGACACCGTCGCGGCTGGCGCGCCGGTCATTGTGTTGGAAGCCATGAAAATGCAGCATGTTCACGCAGCCCCGGTGTCGGGTAAGCTTGCCGCGCTGAACGCCGCTGAGGGCGATCAGGTCACGACCGGATTTGTGATTGCAGAGATCGAGGCCGCGCAAGACGCTGCCTAAAGGAGCCATTCATGTCTGACGCAACAGTGCTGCACGAGAAGCGTGGACACGCGTTCTGGATCACGATCAACCGGCCGGACAAGCGCAACGCGCTGAATGCCTCGGTGATCGCCGGGATCGTCGACGGTTACCGCCGCGCGCATGAGGACAGCGATGTGCGGGTGATCGTGCTGACCGGCGCAGGCACCAAGGCGTTTTGCGCAGGCGCGGACCTGCAGCCGGGGGCGGGCTTTGCGTTCGATCTGTCGCAGCCGAATCTCGCCTATGCTGACATGCTGCGTGCCGCGCAGAACGCGACCAAGCCGACCATCGCACGCGTCAACGGCGTCTGCATGGCGGGCGGCATCGGCCTTCTGTGCATGACGGATATGGCGGTGGCGTCGGATGACGTTGTGTTCGGATTGCCCGAAGTGAAGGTCGGCGTGTTTCCGATGCAGGTATTGAGTCTGTTGCAGGCGATCGCGCCGCCGCGGCTGGTGCGCGAATGGTGCTTTACTGGCGAGCCATTTACAGCGTCCGAGGCGAAGGATGCGGGACTGCTCAATCACATAGTACCTGCCGCTGAACTCGACGCGAAGGTCGAGTGGCTGGTGGGGCGCCTCATCGACAAGTCACCGACCGCGATCCGGCGCGGCAAGTATGCCATGCGTGCGCTGGCCTCGATGTCGTTCGATCAGGGCATCGCCTATACCGAGTCGCAAATCGCGGTACTCGCCATGACGCAGGATGCGAAAGAGGGCCTCGCGGCTTTTGCCGAAAAACGCAAGCCGGTGTGGACTGGGAAGTAATACGATGGGTAAAGTCTGGGTCGAAGCAGCACTGAACGGGCCGTGGACTCGCGTCAGGCAGCCGGGCATTCCCATCGCGGTTGAGGATATTGTTGCAGACGGCATCGCCTGTGCGGAGGCGGGCGCGGCCATCATCCATGCCCACGCCTATGATGTGACGACGGGTCATCAGAAGGATGACTGGGAAATCTATGCACGCATCATCGAAGGCATTCGCGCCAAGGTGGATGTCATTGTCTACCCCACCATTCCCAGCCCGGCACTGGGGCAGAAGCAGACAACCGATCGTTTCGGGCATACGGCGGAGCTTGCCAAGCGCGGCCTGATCGAATGGGCGGTGATCGATCCCGGCTCTGTTCATATCTCGCGCTTCGACGATCTGGCGCATG
>CALRLJ020000140.1:0-8563 GCA_943368635.1 Sediminibacterium ginsengisoli
CGGGCTTTTCGGCAGGCTTGATCGGTTCGGGAAAAGGATTCGGCTGCGATCCCTGCGCGCCTGCACTTGCCGAGAACGCAATCACGCCGGCAACGACCGATGCAAGAAACCCTGCATAAGCGGTTGTGAACGGCGTGGCACGGCGAAGCGCGGTCATCGCGGGCTTATTCTCCCGTGACCGGGGCGTGAGCGAGAGAGGTCTCGAAGCCGCGCGCGACGGCGTGGCCCGCATCGGTCAAAGCGGCGACGGCCCCGCGCGCATCCTGCCAGATGAAATCGCCGACCAGAACGAAGTCGGCGCCAGCCGCTGCGAATCTTTGTGCTTCGTCCAGCGTTGCTGCAAATCCGACGCAGGGCGGTTCGAACAGTTCGGCCCACCAGTCCAGCCGTTCGCAGATCGCTTCCGGTGAAGGCCGCGCGCCGTTCGCATCGGGTTCGCCGAACAAGACATAATCGGCCTCGGCTTCGCCGGCCGTCATCGCATCGTGCCGCGTGATGAGTCCGCCGACGCCGAGGATACGATTAGGCTTCAGCGTGGGCACCGCCTCCTGCATCGCCTCGATGCCGCTGAGGTTTGCGCCATCCGCGCCCGAGCGTGCCACCAGTTCGAAATGTCCATCGAGCAGCACGGCGGCTCCGGTTTTCTGGATCGCCGGTGCCAGTGCCTTGACGCGCTGGATCATGCTGCGCTCGTCGGCGGGCGCCAGCCGCAGCAGCACCGCCGCGACGTCGGCGGCAGCCAGCAGCGCCGGTAAATCGGACGCAAGCTGCGCGGGATCGGCGATAATCGGCGTCGCAAGATAGAGGCGAGGCGCGGGACGCGGCGGGGGAGGTTTAGTGGCCATGATGGCGGTGCGATGCTCGTGTGAATTCGGAACAGATCACCGGAGTGCGGCCAAAAAAGGGGCGGGATCATGTCCCGCCCTCTTGGTCATCGTCAGGCGATCTTCGCTTGAAGTTCGCCCTTGGCGTAACGTTGTGCCATCTGGGCGGTGGTCAGCACCTTCTTGATCTTGCTGGCCTGGCCTGCGGTGTTGAATTCCTGCAGCCGCGCCTTGCACAGCTTGGTCATCGCTTCCATCGCCGGCTTGAGATACTTGCGCGGATCGAACTCGCTGGGGTTCTCGCTCAGGATCTTGCGGATCTGGCCGGTCATCGCCATCCGGTTGTCGGTGTCGATGTTGATCTTGCGCACGCCGTGCTTGATGCCGCGTTGGATCTCGGACACCGGCACGCCCCAGGTCGGCTTCATCTGACCGCCGAACTTATTGATGATGTCCTGCAAATCCTGCGGCACCGACGACGAGCCGTGCATCACCAGATGCGTGTTCGGCAGCTTGCGGTGGATTTCCTCGATCACGTTCATGGCGAGAATGTCGCCGTCAGGCTTGCGGGTAAATTTGTAGGCGCCATGCGAAGTGCCCATCGCAATCGCCAGCGCATCGACCTGGGTTTCCTTGACGAACTTCACGGCTTCGTCGGGATTGGTCAGCAACTGGTCGTGCGACAGCTTGCCCTCGAAACCGTGGCCGTCTTCCTTTTCGCCTTCGCCGCTTTCGAGCGAGCCGAGCACACCGAGTTCGCCTTCCACTGAAATGCCGCCGAGATGCGCCATGTCGGTGACGGTCTTGGTCACGCCGACATTGTAGTCCCAGTCGCCGGGAGTCTTGCCGTCGGCCTTCAGCGAGCCGTCCATCATCACCGAGGTGAAGCCGGCCTGAATCGCGGTCATGCAGGTGGCGGGTTCGTTGCCGTGATCGAGATGCACGCAAACCGGAATCTGCGGATAAATCTCCGTCACGGCATCCATCATGTGCTTGAGCATGACGTCGTTGGCGTAGGAGCGCGCACCGCGCGACGCCTGAATGATAACCGGCGCATCGACGGAACTGGCGGCTTCCATGATGGCCAGCGCCTGTTCCATGTTGTTGATGTTGAACGCCGGCACGCCGTAATCGTTCTCAGCAGCATGATCCAGCAATTGACGCAGCGTGATGCGAGCCATGGGTGATTGTTCTCCGTGGTCTTGAAGTCAGCGCCAAAGGCAGCTGATCCGTTGGAATTTAGCGTACTCTTAAAACTTCGACGCCGGGCAAAGGTTTCCCTTCCATCCACTCCAGAAAGGCGCCGCCTGCGGTCGAAACGTAGGTGAAATCGCGGGCCACGCCAGCGTGGTTCAACGCCGCAACGGTGTCGCCGCCGCCTGCGACCGATACCAGCTTGCCGGCCTTGGTGCGGGCTGCCGCATATTTGGCGGCCTGAACCGTGCCGCGGTCGAACGGCGACATCTCAAAGGCGCCCAGCGGTCCGTTCCAGACCAATGTTGCGGCCTCGTCGATGGCGGCATCGATCCGCTTGATCGATTGCGGTCCGACATCGAGGATCATCCCGTTGGCAGGAATGGCATCGAGGCCATAGGCCTGCGAGGGCGCATTGGCTTCGAATTTTTCGGCGACCACCGCATCGACCGGCAGGATGATCGCGCAATTGGTGGAGTTGGCCTTGACGAGAATGCGCAGCGCCGTGGTGGCGAGATCCTTCTCACAAAGCGATTTGCCGACATCGACGCCCTGCGCATGCAGGAACGTGTTGGCCATGCCGCCGCCGATCACCAGCGCATCGACCTTGGAGACAAGGTTTTCCAGCAGTTCGATCTTGGTGGAGACTTTCGATCCGCCGACAATGGCGATCACCGGATGCACCGGTTCATCCAGCGCTTTGCCGAGCGCGTCCAGTTCGGCTTCCATGGTGCGTCCGGCATAGCCGGGCAGCACACGGCCGAGGCCTTCGGTGGAGGCATGAGCGCGATGGGCGCAGGAAAACGCGTCGTTGACCCAGATGTCGCCGAGCTTTGCGAGTTGTGCGACAAAAGAAGGATCGTTCTTTTCTTCGCCCGAATGGAAGCGGGTGTTCTCAAGACAGAGAATCTCGCCGTTCTTCAGCGCCGCGACCGCCTTCTCCGCAACGGGGCCGACGCAATCGGGCGCGAACTCGACGTGCCGCAACAGCACGTAACCGAGTGCGGTCGCGACGGGCTTGAGCGATTCCTTCGGGTCCGGCCCCTTGGGCCGGCCGAAATGCGCGAGGATCACGACCCGGCCGCCGGCTTCCGACAATTCGATGATGGTTTTGGCAATGCGTTGCAGGCGCGTGGTGTCGGACACGCGTCCATTGTCCATCGGCACGTTGAGGTCGACGCGCAGCAGCACGCGTTGTCCCTTCACGTCGACATCATCGAGGGTGCGAAATCCAGACATCAGGACTCGTTGCGACTAACGGGTTGCGGCGAGGGCCGGTGCGATCAGATCAGCTTGCTCATCGCAACGGCGGTGTCAGCCATGCGGTTCGAGAAGCCCCACTCGTTGTCGTACCACGACAGCACGCGCACCAGCGTTCCGTTCTGCACCTTGGTCTGGTCGAAGGCGAAGGTCGAGGAATGCGGGTCGTGGTTGAAATCGATCGAGACATTCGGGTGGCTGGTGGTGCCGAGGATGCCCTTCAACTCCTGCGCCGCGGCACGCTTCATCGCGTCGTTGATCTCTTCTTTGGTCGTCGCCTTCTTGGCGACGATCTTGAGATCGATGACCGACACATTCGGCGTCGGCACGCGGATCGAAACGCCGTCGAGCTTGCCTGCGAGTTCAGGCATCACCAGACCGATGGCCTTTGCGGCACCCGTCGAGGTCGGGATCATCGAGAGTGCTGCCGCGCGGCCGCGATAGAGATCGCTGTGCATGGTATCCAGCGTCGGCTGGTCGCCGGTATAGGCGTGGATCGTGGTCATGAAGCCGGTCTCGATGCCGACAGTGTCATTGAGCACCTTGGCAACCGGCGCGAGGCAGTTCGTGGTGCACGAGCCGTTCGAGACGATCAGGTGATCCTTGGTGAGCTTGTCGTGGTTGACGCCGTAAACGATGGTGGCGTCGGCGCCGTCCGACGGGGCGGAGACCAGCACGCGCTTGGCGCCTGCGGTCAGATGCGCGGTGGCCTTGGCCTTGGCGCTGAAAATGCCGGTGCATTCCAGCGCGATGTCGATGCCGAGATCCTTCCACGGCAGGGTGGCCGGATCGCGCACCTGAGTGACCTTGATCTTGCCGTTGCCGAGATTGATGGAATCGCCGTCGACGGTTACTTCGCCGGGGAACCGGCCATGCACCGAGTCGAAGCGCAGCAGATGGGCATTGGTTTCCACCGGCCCGAGGTCGTTGATGGCGACGACTTCGATGTCCGTGCGCTTGGATTCATAGATGGCCCGCAGAATATTGCGGCCGATACGGCCAAATCCATTGATCGCGACACGGACTGCCATTCAAGTTCTCCTCATAGGTCGGAAATGACGGTTTTCGAGGCGGTTTTTGCCCCGAATGACGCCACGATGCAATCACTTGAATCCTGAATGTTCCAGCAGGGTTATTAGGCCTTCAGGGACGCCTGCGCGGCCTCCACGATGGCCTCGGGGGTGATCCCGAAATGCCGGTACAGTTCCTTGTAGGGCGCACTGGCGCCGAAGCCGTCCATGCCCACGAAGATGCCGTCGGAGCCGATAATCGCGTCCCAGCCCTGACGAATAGCCGCCTCGACGCCGATTTTCACGGGCGCCTTGCCGATGATCGCGTCCCTTTGGGCCTTCGGCAGTTCCAGCAGTAGGTCCATGCAGGGGACCGACACGACCCGCGTCGGAATGCCGCGCGCCGCCAGGAGCTTCTGGGCCTCAACAGCCAATGAGACTTCCGAGCCGGACGCGAAGATCGAGACTTTCGCCTCGCCGTCCGCCTTGGAGATTTCGTAGGCCCCGTTGGCGCATTTGTTGTCGGCGTCGTTCGCCAAGCGAAGCTGCGGCAGGTTCTGGCGGGTCAAAGCCAGCACGCTGGGGCGGTCCTTGGCTTCGAGCGCGAGCTGCCAGCATTCCAGCGTCTCGACCGTGTCGCAGGGCCGGAACACGTTGCAGTTCGGGATCGCGCGCAGTGCCGCCACATGCTCGACCGGCTGATGGGTCGGGCCGTCTTCGCCGAGGCCGATCGAATCGTGGGTCAGAACATGGATCGCGCGCTCGCCCATCAGGGCGGCGAGACGCAGCGCCGGGCGCAGGTAGTCCGAGAACACCAGGAACGTGCCGGAATACGGGATCAGGCCGCCGTGCAGGGTCATGCCGTTCATCGCCGCCGCCATGCCGTGTTCGCGGATGCCGTAGTTGACGTAACGGCCGCCGTAATTGTTGGCGGAGATCGCGACCATGCCCTTGACGCGGGTGTTGTTGGAGCCGGTGAGATCGGCCGAGCCACCGATCATCTCCGGTACTGCCGCGCAGAGAACTTCCAGCGCGTTTTCGGAGGCGGTGCGGGTCGCGATTTCCTTCGGGCTTGCTGCGAGCGAGGCCTTCATCGCCGCCACCGCGTCGGAGAGGGCCTTGGACGGAAGTTCGCCCTTCATGCGGCGCTCGAACTCGGAGCGCACGCCTGCGTCCTTGGCGCCGATGGCCTTGGTCCATGCGGTATGCGCGTCCTTGCCGCGCGATCCGGCTGCGCGCCAGGCGTCGAGAATGTCCTGCGGGATTTCGAACGGGGCTGAATCCCATTTCAGGTTCTTGCGGGCGCCGGCGATTTCATCCGCGCCGAGCGGCGAACCGTGCGACTTTTCCGAGCCTGCCTTGTTCGGCGCGCCGAAACCGATCGTGGTCTTGCACGCGATCAGGGTCGGGCGGTCGGACTTTTGCGCGCGCGTCAGCGCGTCGGCGATAGCCTTGGGATCATGGCCGTCGACGCGCTCGGCGGCCCAGCCTGCGGATTCGAAGCGCTTCAGCTGATCGACCGAGTCCGACAGCGAAATCGCGCCGTCGATGGAAATGCCGTTGTCGTCGAACAGCACGATCAGCTTGTTGAGCTTGAGGTGCCCGGCGAAGGCGATGGCTTCCTGGCTGATGCCTTCCATCAGGTCGCCGTCGGAGGCGAGCACGTAGGTGTGGTGATCGACGATGTCGCCGCCGAACTCAGCCGCCATGCGGCGTTCCGCCAGCGCCATGCCCACGGCGGTGGCGATACCCTGACCGAGCGGTCCGGTGGTGGTCTCGATGCCCGGCGTCACGAAATTTTCCGGATGGCCCGGCGTCAGCGAGCCGAGCTGGCGGAAATTCTTGATCTGCTCGATGGTCATCGACGAATTGCCGGTCAGATACAGCAGCGCATACAGCAGCATCGAGCCGTGGCCGGCGGAGAGCACGAAGCGGTCGCGGTCCGGCCAGGCCGGGTCGCTGGCGTCAAATTTCAGGAACTGCGTGAACAGCACGGTGGCGACGTCGGCGGCGCCCATCGGCAGGCCGGGATGGCCCGATTTGGCCTTCTCGACGGCATCCATGGCGAGCGCGCGAATCGCATTGGCCATACGGGAAGGATCGACACGCACAGTCATGGGATATCCGCCTGACATTCGGTGAGGGAAATGGCCGCATGTCTCAAAAATGCCACGGCCGGGGAAGCTTTCGCAGGGTGGATAGCATCGTGAAACCCTTGAGTCCAAGGGCATTGAGGGCTTTCTGCGTCGAGTTTTCGCTTTGTGTGCATAGCTTGCGGCCAGCGTTGCGCGCAGCTCGTCCGGGTCGTAAATTTACCCGCCTAACTGCTTGCCGGTTCGCCGTTTTTGCGATGCAGGCCAGAATGACAAAGGCTGCCGTTCCGTGATGACCGACCGCATTCCCAACGGTTTTGCCAATCCAGAGCCCGCACCCGCCGGGGCGAGCGATATTGAGCTTGCCACGCGGCGGCTGGCGGCTGCACTCGATGCACTCGAAAGCGCTGTGGAACGGCGCCGGGATTCCGACCGCACCGATGATGAATTGGGCGCGCGGATTCAGGCGCTGGGCGCTGACCGTTCGCGTCTTGCCAATGAACTCGATGGAACGCTGGTGCGCTCGCGGGCGTTGGAGCGGACCAATCGCGAGATTGCCGAACGTCTCGATGTCGCCATCGACACCATCCGTTCGGTGATCGATTCGGGAGACTAGTGTGGTGGTTCGCAAGTCCGCATCCTTGCTTCGGCGCGTTCGATTGCGGACTTGCGAACCAAAACCACACTAGAATTTATAAACACCAGCGTCCTTTTGAATCCGAAGTTCGCGTAAGGACGTGCTGCAAAATGGGGCGAACTTCGGATTCAGGACGCTGGCCATGAGCCACATCAACGTCACCATCAACGGGCGGCAATATCGCATGGCCTGCGAAGCCGGGCAGGAAAGCCGGCTGCTGCGGCTGGCCGAAAGCCTCGAGGCCCGCATCGCCAGCCTGCGCGGCAAGTTCGGCGAAATCGGCGACGGACGCCTGACTGTGATGGCGGCGCTCACGGTGGCCGACGAATTGGTCGACGCAGGGCAGCGTATCCGTGCCCTCGAGGAAGAACTCAACGCGCTGCGCGACGTGCGCGTCGTGGCTGCGGACCGCGCCCGCGCCACGCAATCGGCGGTCGCCAATGCGCTGAATTCAGCCTCCGACCGGATCGAGAAAATGGCCCAGGCGCTGAATCGCCCGGCCCGCAACGGCATCGCGATCGGTTGATCCTCGCGTTTAATCCTCCGCGTAGCGCTGGCGCTCCGTCGTGATCGTCATTAGATTGGTCTGTGCGAGGCTGCGTCGCGCGTCCGAAGCCATAATATCCCCGGGGCCTTATCGATCCTTCAGGGAACTGTCCCTGGCCAGGTCCGTGGACTTGGTCACATGGTGCCCACCTACTTTCGTAGGTGCTCCGGGATCGAGTGCTTCAACGGCCATCGTGGCTTCGCACTTTCTTTCAGCTTCTTAAAAGCGGTTTCCTTGTCATGCCCGGCCTTGTGCCGGGCATCCACGTCTTGTTTGCTGCGTTTGGCAGAAGACGTGGATGGCCGGGTCAAGCCCGGCCATGACGGCATGAGTGGTTGCGAATGGATTCAAACCAAAATCTGAAAGACACACTCCGCAGCCGCGCGCTCACGCAACGTGACGCGATGAGCGTCGAAGCCCGTAGCAATGCGGCGGCAACAATCGCTGCGGCCTCCTTACCAGTCGAATTGCCGCGCGGTGTCATCGTTGCGGGCTACTCGCCGATCAACAGCGAACTTGATCCGGTTCCCCTGATGCGCGCGTTTGCGGGCAAAGGTGCCGCACTGGCGCTGCCGGTTGTTATCGCGCGCGATCACGCCTTGATCTTTCGCGCCTGGCAGCCTGACGAAGGCCTCGTGCGGGGGGCGTTCGGTATTTTCCAGCCGCCGTCCGATGCGGACGAGGTCGATCCGGACATCGTGCTGGTGCCGCTTGCGGCGTTCGACCGAACCGGTCATCGCATCGGCTATGGCCGCGGCTATTACGACCGCACGCTGCAAGGCCTCCGCGCCAAAAAGAGAATCACCGTGATCGGGGTTGCTTTTGCAGTGCAGGAAGTCGAGACCGTGCCGCGACTTCCCCACGACGAGCAGCTCGATTGTGTGCTAACGGAACGCGACCTGATCGATCTGCGGAGTTTGTAAGTGAGAATCTTGTTTGTCGGCGACGTGGTGGGACGCAGCGGCCGCGTGGCCGTGACCGAAACGCTTCCGGGCCTG
>CALRLJ020000141.1:0-8553 GCA_943368635.1 Sediminibacterium ginsengisoli
CCGAAACCACCGAAGCCGATATTCGCGGATCTGTTCACGCCGAAGTTCGTCACGATCCTGCGCGAAGGCTACAACCTCGCAGCGTTTCGCGCCGACGTGGTCGCCGGTCTCACCGTTGCGGTCGTCGCGCTGCCGCTTTCGATGGCGATTGCGATCGCGTCCGGCACCACGCCGGACCGGGGGCTCTATGCCGCGATCTTCGGCGGCTTTCTGGTCTCGCTGCTCGGCGGCAGCCGGTTTCAGATCGGCGGACCTGCGGGCGCGTTCATTGTTCTCGTCGCGGCCTCGATGGCGCGCCATGGCATCGACGGTGTGTTGCTGGCCACCATGATCGCGGGCGCGATCCTGATCGTCGCAGGCCTGCTGCGGCTTGGCACTTACATCAAATATATTCCTCATCCGGTGACGGTGGGGTTCACCGCCGGCATCGCCGTCATTATTTTCGCAAGTCAGATCCGCGATCTGCTCGGACTTACGCTGACCGGCAAGGAGCCGGGTGAATTGCTGCCCAAGCTCGCCACGCTTGGCCGCGCCATCGGCACCACCAGTCTTGCCGCTGTTGCGGTTTCGCTTACGACCGTCGCGATAATTTTCGGTGTGCGAAGACTCCGCCCCACATGGCCCGGCATGCTGATCGCAGTCGTTGCCACCGCTGTTGCTGTCGCGTTGCTGGCGCTGCCGGTGGAAACCATCGGCACGCGTTTTGGCGGTATTCCCCGGACAATTCCATTGCCGTCGTTTCCGGCCATCACCCTGGCGAAGGTCCAGCAGGTGTTGCCCGACGCGATCATGTTCGCATTGCTCGGCGCCATCGAATCGCTGTTGTCGGCTGTTGTCGCTGACGGCATGACCGGACGGCAGCATCGCCCGAACAGCGAGCTGGTGGCGCAGGGATTCGCCAATATCGGCTCGGCGCTGTTCGGCGGTATCTGCGTGACGGGCACCATCGCGCGCACCGCGACCAATGTTCGCGCCGGAGCACGCGGGCCGGTATCCGGCATGCTGCATTCGATGTTCCTGCTGGCATTCATGCTGCTGGCGGCTCCTCTGGCAAGTTTCATCCCGCTGGCGACACTTGCGGGCGTGCTTGCGGTGGTGGCATGGGGCATGGCGGAGCGGCACGAATTCGCGCGGATCATTGGTGCCTGGCGCGGCGAGGCGCTGGTGCTGCTGGCGACGTTCCTGCTGACCATTTTCATCGGCCTGGCGGAAGGGATTGCTGTTGGCGCTTTGCTTGGCGCTTTGATATTCCTCTATCGCAAGCGCACGGCGGCTCACGACGCGAGCCCGCCTGCCGGCGATGACGAGACGGCTTGAAAGCAGATTAGAATGAACAATACCCCCGCCGCCTGTCTGATCGGCTGGCCTGCGGCGCATTCGCGTTCGCCGCTGATCCACACATACTGGCTGAAGAGCTTTGGCATCGATGGCGATTATCGCATTGAGGCGGTGGAGCCGGCTGCATTCGCGGATTTCATCGGCGGCCTTGCGGCGCGCGGCTATAAAGGCGCGAACGTCACCATCCCGCACAAGGAACAGGCGCTCGCTCTGTCGTTGCCCGATGCGCGGGCGCGCGCGGTGGGCGCGGCCAACACGCTCTATTTCAATGGTGGTGCTTTGCACTCGACCAATACCGACGTCGAAGGTTTTATTGGCAATCTCGACGCCAGCGCGCCGGGATGGGATGCCGCGGAGGACGTGCTGGTGCTGGGCGCGGGCGGATCGTCGCGCGCGGTGATATTCGGATTGATCGAGCGCGGCATCAAGCGCGTGCATCTTGCGAACCGCACCGCGTCGCGCACGCAATTGCTCGCTGATCAATTCGGCGCGCAGGTGCAGCCGTTGGCGTGGGATGATGTGAGCCGCGTGCTGCCGCGCGCGAAGCTTCTGGTAAACACCACTTCGCTCGGCATGAAGGGGCAGTCGTCGCTGAATGTCGATATCGGCGCGCTGCCGTCAGATGCAACCGTGGCGGATCTGGTTTACGTGCCGCTTGAGACGCCGTTGCTTGCCGCGGCTAAAGCGCGCGGCCTGAAGACCGCCGACGGCCTCGGCATGCTGTTGCATCAGGCCGTGCGCGGGTTTGAGCTGTGGTTCGGCCGGCGTCCAACCGTGACACCGGAACTGCGCGCGCTGGTCGAGGCGGATCTGGCGAAGTAGTTTACCTCACGGTGCGTCGTCATTGCGAGCGAAGCGAAGCAATCCACTTTTGAGCCAATAAGGACTGGATTGCTTCGTCGCAAGAGCCCCTCGCAATGACGATATTCGATACGTTTGGAATTGAGGGATCTATCTTGAACAGAACCGGAAAAATCGTCGTCCTCGCAGCACTGGCGCTGGTGATCTACAGCGCATGGACCGTTTATCACGGTGCGCAGGGCTTCAATCCGCCCGCCATCGAAGATGTGAAAAAGCGGATGCAGGACGATTTCGCCGCGAAGAACATGACGGTGGTCGAAATCAGTATGTTGCGCCGCGCGCCGCGTGAACTCGCGGGCTTTGTGAAATTCAAGGCCGCCGGGTCCGATCAGGTTCAGCAGAAGACCTGCACGGCCACCATGGCCGAGGACAAGGTGACCACGTCGTGGAGTTGTCAGTAGGGCTGCGTTCTTCCCCTCTTCCATAATGGGAGAGGGGAAGAAGAGGCCACGCGTTGACTGCAAGCAGCAGCTAATTCCTCGGGCTGCCCACGGCGTTGGTCTGCATGTAATCCGTCAGCACGCGGCGATCGATTTCGTCGATCCGGTTGATGCCGGTGAGGCCCATGGTCGTACTGAGCTCCTTGCCGATCAGATCGAGCGCCAGCTCCACGCCGGCCTGTCCGCCCGCGCCGAGCCCATAGATATAGGCGCGGCCGATCATGCAGGACTTCGCGCCGAGCGCGAGCGCACGCATCACGTCCTGGCCGGTGCGGATGCCGCCGTCGAACATGATCTCGGTTTGCGCGCCGACATCCTGCACGATCTCAGGCAGCACTGAGATTGACGATGGCGCGCCGTCGAGCTGACGGCCGCCGTGGTTCGACACCACGATGGCTTCCGCGCCGGTCTTCACCGCTTCGCGCGCATCGGCCACATCGAGGATGCCCTTGATGATGAGCTTGCCGGGCCAGATCGAGCGAATCCACTCGACGTCTTTCCAGTTCAGCGACTGGTCGAACTGCGAAGCCACCCATTCGGACGTGGAACCGAGATCGCCCGCGCCCTTCACATGGCCGGTGATGTTGCCGAAATTCCGGCTCTTGCCCTTGAGCATACCTGAGACCCAACCCGGCTTGGTGGCGAAGTCGGCGATGTTCTTCAGCGTCAGCAATTTCGGCGGCACCGACAGGCCGTTCTTGACGTCGGCGTGACGCTGGCCGAGCACCTGCAGATCGACGGTCAGCACCAGCGCGCTGCATTTCGCGGCAATCGCGCGCTCGATCAGCGATTTCGCGAAGCCGCGGTCCTTCATCACATAGAGCTGGAACCAGAACGGCTTGTCGACATTCGCGGCAACGTCTTCGATGGAGCAGATCGACATGGTCGAAAGCGTGTAGGGAACGCCAACCTTCTGCGCCGCGCGGCAGGCGTAGATTTCGCCGTCCATATACTGCAGTCCGCCCGAGCCGATAGGCGCGAGGATCAGCGGCAGCGCAGCCGGTTCGCCGAGGATGGTCGTGTTGAGTTGCCGCTTCGAGATGTCGACAAGGATGCGCTGGCGAAACTTGAACTTCTGCATGTCGCTGATGTTGGCGCGCAGGGTCTCTTCCGCGTAGGAGCCGCCGTCCACGTAATCGAAAAACGGTTTTGGCACGCGGCGCTTGTGAATTTGCCGCAGATCCTCGATGCAGGTGATGTTCTTCATGAACGCATCCTCAAGTCATTGTTTCTTGGATTTCTTGGGCGCGTCTTCCGCAAAGATGGGCACCGGTTTTGCCGTCGGAATCCGCGCATTTTTTAATGGGGGCGTTTCTTGCCAGAGCGTCCCCGAGCAATCATCTATCATGGTTGAGGCGCGCGCAAATAGCCGCCAGCCTGCGGAGAGGCTCATGAGCAATAAAACCTCCAGTCCGAAATCAGCTAAATCAGCCAAAGAGACCGAAGCCGAAAAGCGCAGGCTGGATGATGAGCTCAACGAGGCCCTTGAGGACACCTTCCCGGCCTCCGATCCGGTCAAGCTGACCCAGCCGGACCCGCACCCCGAGCCGCGCCGCAAGGATTGATCCGGAACAGGCGGCGGCTATGGACGTTGACCCTACGAACCCAACGCAGGAGTCCGACATGGCTGAAGCCGCCACCAAGCCGAAAACCGACGACAAGCCGAAAGACCCCGAGAAGAGGAAGCTCGACGACGCCCTGAACAAGGGCCTGGAGGAATCGTTTCCGGGGTCCGACCCGGTGAACGTGACCCAGCCGCCGCCGTCGAAGCATGACCTGGACATCAAGCGGAAGGGCTGACCGGCTTCTCCGCTGCCGAGAAATTTGAAAAATATCTTTATTTTCAATTGGATGAGAGCCGCCGCCCCAATCGGGCGGCGGTAATGATTCATCATATTATTTGAAGGATTCCCGCCCGCAGAGGCTTTATAACTCGCTCTCCGCTAGTATGGGGCATTCGCCAGAGCCAAGCAGGGGCTTTTTGCCAACCTGGCCAGAGACTCGGCGGAGCAGGGGACTTCATGGTGCGCAAGTATTTCGGGACCGACGGCATTCGCGGCCGCGCCAACGGCCTTATCACGCCGGAGCTGGCTCTCAAGGTCGGGCAGGCGGCCGGGCTGGTGTTTCAGCGCGGCGACCATCGCCATCGCGTGGTGATCGGCAAGGACACCCGGCTGTCGGGTTACATGATCGAGACCGCGATGATCGCGGGCTTCACCTCTGTCGGCATGGATGTGCTTCAGCTTGGCCCGATGCCGACGCCGGCGGTCGCCATGCTGACCAAGTCGATGCGCGCCGATCTCGGCGTGATGATTTCAGCCTCGCACAATCTGTTCGACGACAACGGCATCAAGCTGTTCGGCCCCGCCGGGTTCAAGCTGTCCGACGATGTCGAAATGCAGATCGAACAGTTGATGGACGAGAACCTCGACAAGCGTCTGGCCCAGAGCGCCAGTCTCGGCCGCGCGCGCCGTATCGACGGCGTTCACGATCGCTATATCGAATTCGCCAAGCGCACCCTGCCGCGCGATCTCAGCCTCGATGGCCTTCGCGTCGTGGTCGATTGCGCCAATGGCGCTGCCTACAAGGTGGTGCCGGAAGCGCTGTGGGAACTGGGCGCGGATGTTATTTCCATCGGCGTCGAGCCGGATGGATTCAACATCAACAAGGATTGCGGTTCGACCTCGCCGGAAGCGCTGTCGCGCAAGGTGCGCGAAATGCGCGCCGACATCGGCATCGCGCTCGATGGCGACGCCGACCGTCTCATCATCGTTGACGAGCGCGGCCATGTGGTCGACGGCGATCAGCTTCTTGCGGTGATCGCCCAGAGCTGGAAGGACGACGGACGCTTGGCCAAGCCCGGCATCGTCGCGACCGTGATGTCGAATCTCGGCCTCGAGCGCTATCTGAAAGACATCGGCATCGAGATGCTGCGCACGCCGGTCGGCGACCGTTACGTCCTCGAGCAGATGCAGAAGGGCGGCTACAATCTCGGCGGCGAGCCGTCGGGCCACATCATCATGTCCGACTTCGCGACCACCGGCGACGGCTTCGTCGCAGCGTTGCAGGTTCTGGCTGTGGTGCAGCGTCTCGGCCGTCCGGTCTCGGAAGTCTGCCATCGCTTCGAGCCGATGCCGCAAATTCTCAAGAATGTGCGCTACCGCACCGGCAAGCCGCTGGACAATCCGGGCGTGAAGTCCGCGATCGTCGACGCGGAAAAACGCCTGAACGGCAGCGGCCGGTTGTTGATCCGCCCGTCGGGCACCGAGCCGGTGATCCGCGTGATGGGCGAGGGCGACAATCGCGATCTGGTCGAAGAAGCCGTCGACATGATTGTCTCGGCGCTCGGGACGGCATCCGCCGCGGCTTGATCTTTTTTCACCTCTGCCCGCAAGCGGGGAGAGGGGGCAAAATCTTCGGCAGCAGCCCGATCAATCCGGCACATCAGCCATGGGAAATCGCGACTGGCGACGTCGCCGCCGAATTTGTATTTCAGGCCCATTCGATTTGAAATTTGCCGGGAATCCGCCGTGAACAAGCCCGTTATCCTGTCCGAAGACACCCTCGCAGCGCCCGTCGTGGTCGATGCACCGGCGACGCCGGCTGCGGCGACTCCTGCTTTCGCGGTGATCGGCGCTATCAGCGTTTCGCATATGCTGAACGACCTGATGCAGTCGCTGATCCCGTCGGTCTATCCGATCTTGAAGGCGAACTACGCGCTCGACTTCGGCCAGATCGGCCTCATCACGCTGGCCTTCATGTTCACCTCGTCGCTGTTACAGCCGGTGATCGGCGCCTACACCGACAAGCATCCGAAGCCGTTCTCGCTGGCGCTCGGCATGGGCTTCACCTTCGCTGGACTGATCCTGCTCAGTGCCGCGCATCATTACTGGGTGATCCTGCTCGCGGCTGCATTGGTCGGCACCGGCTCGGCGGTGTTTCATCCGGAGTCGTCGCGCATCGCGCGGATGGCGTCGGGCGGCCGCGTCGGCATGGCGCAATCGGTGTTTCAGGTCGGCGGCAATTTCGGCAGCGCCATCGGTCCGGTGCTGGCGGCGCTGATCGTCGTGCCGCTCGGGCAGGGCAGCATCGCCTGGTTCTCGCTGGTGGCCGCAGTTGCCATTGTGATCCTGTGGCAGATCGGCCGCTGGTACAAGCCGCGCGTCGCACAGCGTAAGAGCGCACACACGGTCGCGACCGATGAGCGCTCGTCTTCGCGCACCATCGTCGCGCTGGTCGTGCTGATGGTGCTGCTCTTCTCGAAGACGTTCTACACCGCGAGCATCGGCAGCTATTACACGTTCTTCCTGATCCAGAAATTCGGCGTCACAACACAGGCAGCGCAGCTCTATCTGTTCCTGTTTCTCGGCGCGAGCGCGGTCGGCGTGTTCTTCGGCGGTCCGCTCGGTGATCGCTTCGGCCGCAAATACGTCATCTGGTTCTCGATCCTCGGCGCGCTGCCGTTCACGCTGGCATTGCCCTATGCCGGCTTGATGGGAAGCGCGGTACTGAGCATGCTGATCGGCTTCATCATCTCGTCGGCGATGCCGGCGGTGATTGTCTACGCCCAGGAGCTGATGCCGCACCGTCTCGGCATGATCTCGGGATTGTTCTACGGCATGGCGTTCGGCTTCGGCGGCATCGGTGCTGCGGTGCTCGGTCAGGTCGCGGACTGGAAGGGCATCACCTTCGTCTATCAGATCTGCGCGTTCCTGCCGGCCATCGGTCTGCTTGCGATCTTCCTGCCGCAGATCAAGCGTCACAAGCTTTAAGGCCTTTCGTCATTGCGAGCGAAGCGAAGCAATCCAGAACCGGATTGCTTCGTCGCAAGCGCGCCTCGCAACGACGAACGTAACGGTTCCGCCGTTCGTTAAGTCAGGATTCCTGACCTTCCCATCAACACATCGTTAGGATTTGCGGCGCGCGATGCCTTGCGCGTTGTGTAAATGTTTACCGTTTCGCTTAAGCCAGATTAAAAATCGCGGTTAAGAATTAGGGTTAAGTGGCGCTTAAGTATTTGGTGCCATGGTCCGCTCATGAGTTTTGAGCGTGAGGCTTTTGTCTGCCTCACCGGCGAAAGGACCGGACCAATGCGTACTCTGAAGAATCTTCTTGCTGCTGGCGCGGCGTCATTGATTTCCTCTGCGGCTCTCGCGGCCGACCTTCCGCCGCCGCCTCCGATGTATGTCCCGCCTCCGGTTGAGGACTTCGGCGGCTGGTATCTGCGCGGCGATATCGGATTCAGCAATCAGCAGGTCAAGCGCCTCGACAACGCTCTCTACCATGACCCCGGAGTTTCTGTGCAGAACACCGGCCTCGGCTTCGACAGCGCAGGCATCTTCGGCCTCGGCGCCGGTTATCGCTTCAACAACTGGCTGCGTGCGGACGTGACCGGCGAGTATCGCGGCAAGTCGAATTTCCACGGCACCGACCTGGTGTCGTTCAACGGTGTCCAGACCGGTGTGGACAACTACGGTGGTAGCAAGTCCGAGTGGCTCGTGCTCGCCAACGTCTACGCCGATCTCGGCACTTGGTGGTGCATCACGCCGTTCGTCGGCGTCGGCATCGGCGGTTCGCGCAACACGATTTCGGGCTTCACGGATACCGGATTGTCGGGATCGCCTCCGGCCCCGAGCCTCGCTTACGCCTCGGAAGCATCGAAGTGGAATTTCGCCTGGGCGGTTCATGCTGGTCTCGCCTATCAGATCAATCCGAGCCTGACGATGGAACTGGCCTATCGCTACGTCGATATGGGTGACGGCATCACCGGTGATATCGTGGCGTATGACGGCACCAACGCACGCAACAACCCGATGCACTTCAAGGGCATCACCTCGCACGATCTGAAGCTCGGCGTGCGCTGGGCGATTGATCCGGTGCCGAGCTACGCTCCGCCGATGCTGCCTCCGCTCAT
>CALRLJ020000142.1:0-8449 GCA_943368635.1 Sediminibacterium ginsengisoli
CAGACAGCAGCGAGGCCCATTCGGATTCGGTGAGATACAGCCGTTCCGGCGGCAGCGGCTTGTAGATCGCGCCGCCGCCCGGCGTATCCATCACCTCGCGCCGCGCCTCGTAATAATCGTTGATCTGGGTGAAGCGCTCGCGTGCGGCATCCTCGGCCAGCGGCTCCATCACGATGGGTGCTGCGCCGAGATAGTCGAACAGCGTGTCCATCCGCTCCTGAAACAGCGGCAGCCAGTGCTCCATGCCAGGATGACGGCGGCCTTCGCTCACCGCCTCGTACAGCATGTCGTCGCGGTCTGGCGCGCCGAAGGTGGCGACATAGCCCATGCGGAAGCGCTTGATGGTCTCGGTCACCAATTGAAATTCCGACACCGGCACCAAATCCAGCCCGCGCATGTCGTGCAGCGTGCGTTGCGATTCCGCATCGAACGTGCGGATCGATTCCAGCGTATCGCCGAAGAAATCGAATCTCACCGGCTGATCCAATCCTGCGGGATACAGATCGAGAATGCCGCCGCGCACGGCGTATTCGCCCGGCTCGCGCACGGTCGAGGTGCGGTTGTAGCCGTTGTGCTCGAGCCATGCGGCGATGTTGTCCATCGCCACGCGGTGTCCGGGTGCAACCGACAGTGCCTGCGCTGCCACCACATCGCGCGCAGGCACGCGCTGAACGATGGCGTTCACCGTGGTCAGCACGATCAGCGGCTTCTCGCTGCCCTGAAGGCGCGACAGTTTCGCCAATGTGGTCAGGCGTTGCGCGAGAATGCCGCCGTGGGGCGAGACGCGGTCATAGGGCTGGCAGTCCCACGCCGGGAACTGCATCACCGGCAAATCCGGCGCGAAGAACTCCAGCGCGCGCGCCAGCTGCGCCATACGCGGCCCGTCGCGGCAGACCACGGCGAGGCTGATCGCAGGCGCATCCTTTTTGGCCGCGACCGCGCGCGCCATATCGGAGACGACCAGCGCCTCGGCGCCGTCAGCAACATTTGACAGCGTCAGCGCATAGCCGGGGCGAAGCGCCTGCGCCGGAGATTTAGCCGGAGATTTCATCGCGGCTGGCTCATATCCAGAAATTGCTTGATGCGGATAAAGACGCCGTCTTCGTAAGGAGGCTCAAGCGATCCAGCGCCGCTGAATGCGGCGTAAAGATCAGGGTCCGGCAACTCCATCAGAATTTCGAGTTCGGACATCTCCGTGTCCGATAGCGTCGCGATGTGCGCGTCGGCGAATCCGCCGAGGATCATGTCCATTTCGCGTGTACCGCGATGCCAGCAGCGGAACAGCAGGCGCTTGCGCCGGTCGTCAAGTCCGTCGCTCGATCGTGTCGTGCCCGTCATGTCCCGAACTTTCTCCAACGCCGAAAGCCCGGACACAGTGCCGGGCGGGGTTGATATAGCTATGCGAGGCCGCGCTGTCAGCATTTCTCTGGTCTTGCATTCGGGATATGCAAAAGCAGCGGCAAATGTCCTTTTGAGTCGATCTGAATGCGCCCATCCCTGCTCAATCCGCTGTTCGCGCCCGTCACGAGCCTGTCCGGCGTCGGGCCGAAGCAGGACAAGCTGTTTCGCTATCTGCTCGACCGCGCCGAGACGCCGCGGCTGGTCGACCTGCTGCTGCATCTGCCGACCAGCGTGATCGATCGCCGTGCGCGCCCGACCGTCCGCGACGCAGTTCCCGGCACTGTCGTGACGCTGGAGGTGACCATCGACCGTCACCGGCCTGCCCCGCCCGGCCGGTCCAAGGCGCCTCATCTGGTTTATGCCAGCGACGAGACCGGCGACGTTGTTCTCACTTATTTCCGCGCCAAGCCCGACTACATCGAAAAGCTGCTGCCGGTGGGCGAGACGCGTTACGTTTCCGGCACCGCGCAGATGTTCGACGGCACCTTGCAGATCGTGCATCCCGATCGCGTGGTGGACGAGGAAGGCCTCGCAAAGCTGCCGCAAATCGACGCGGTATATCCGCTGACCGAAGGTCTTGCCATCGGCTCGATCCGCCGCGCGATGGTGCAGGCGCTGCAAAAACTCCCGGCGCTACCCGAGTGGATCAGCCCCGAAGTGCTGCGGCGCTGCTCGTTCCCGCCCCTTGCCGAAGCGCTGCAGCGGGTCCATGAACCGGTCGAACTCACCGACATCCTGCCGCAAAATCCATTCTGGTCGCGGCTTGCGTTCGACGAGTTGCTGGCGGGGCAACTGGCGCTGGCGCTGGTGCGTGCGCAGTTGCGCCGTCCCGCAGGGGTCCGTAATGCCGGCGACGGCCACCTGCGCCACAAGATCATCGACGCGCTGCCCTACGCGCTGACCAATTCGCAGCAGGAAGCCGCGAAAGCCATCGCCGGCGATCTCAACCAGCCGATCCGCATGTTGCGCCTGCTGCAAGGCGATGTCGGCTCCGGCAAAACCGTGGTGGCGCTGCTCGCTGCGGCTGCGGTCGCGGAAACCGGCAAGCAGGCCGCATTGATGGCGCCGACCGAAATCCTCGCACGCCAGCACATCAAAACCATCGCACCGCTGGCCGAGCACGCCGGGATGCGCGTCGCCATTCTCACCGGACGCGAGAAAGGCAAGGAACGCCGCGACATCATCGCGCGGCTCGCGGACGGCGAGATCGATCTGCTGGTCGGCACCCATGCGCTGATCCAGGACGATGTAATCTTCAAGGCGTTGGCGCTCGCAGTGGTCGATGAGCAACATCGCTTCGGCGTGCGTGAACGCCTCGCGCTCACCGAGAAAGGGGAAGCCGTCGATGTGCTGGTGTTGAGCGCCACGCCGATCCCGCGCACGCTGGTGCTGACATATTTCGGCGACATGGATATTTCGGAACTGCGCGAAAAGCCCGCAGGCCGCCAGCCTATCGACACGCGCGCTGTTCCAAAAAGCCGGATCAAGGAGATCGTGGACGGGCTGGACCGTGCGCTCGATGCCGGCAAACGCGCTTACTGGATCTGTCCGCTGGTGGAAGAAACCGAATCCGAAGATCACGCGCATCTCACCAATGCCACAAAACGCTTCGAGACGCTGCAAAAGCGGTTCGGGGACCGCGTCGGCCTCGTCCACGGCCAGATGAAAGGCACCGAAAAAGACCGGGTCATGGCGCAGTTCGCAGCCGGTGAAATCCAGTTATTGGTCGCAACCACCGTTGTCGAAGTCGGGGTCGATGTCCCGCAAGCCACCATCATGGTGATCGAGAATGCGGAGCGTTTCGGCCTCGCGCAATTACACCAGCTGCGTGGCCGCATCGGACGCGGCTCGGAAGCCTCGACCTGTCTCCTGCTCTATCATGAGCCACTCTCGGAGATGTCGACCGCGCGGCTGAAAGTCATCCGCGAAACCACCGACGGATTCAGGATCGCCGAAGAAGATTTACGTCTGCGCGGCGAAGGCGAAGTGCTCGGCACCCGCCAGAGCGGCCTGCCCGGCTACCGCATCGCGCGGCCCGAGATCCACGCACAGCTCATCACGCAAGCGCGTGACGAAGCATTGCGCATCATGCAGGACGATCCGAAGCTCAAGGGCGAACGCGGCGAAGCCCTGCGGTGTTTGCTGTATCTGTATGAGCGTGATGAAGCTCTGCCGCTGATCGGCGCGGGCTAGCGAGGCGCGCGCCTTGGTCGCAGGTTCCATCGGCGTTTGGCAGAACCGGAGATGCTTGTCCGCGTTGTCCTGCGCCCCCAAGGACATGGACGGAGACGAGCATGCGCAAGCGGATCATCTTCCTGACCCTCGGAACCGCGATAGGTCTTGTCCTGATCGCAACGCCGTTCGTGCTTGCCCCGCGTCAGGCCACGACAAAAGCCCTTCCGCCCGCTGCGGTTGACATTTCCGAACAGGCACAAACCATCGACGCCATGCGGCCACCGAAGCGCAAGCGGCCGGTGATCGCGATTGCTACGTTCAACCAGGCGACCGAGGTAACGGATTTTCTTGTCGCTTACGGCGTACTTCGCCGCGCTGACGTCGCCGACATCACCGTGGTCGCTGAACGCGCCGAGCCGGTGCAGCTCTACCCGAGCCTTAGTATCGAGCCTGGATCGACGATGCATGCGTTCGACCAACGCTATCCCGACGGCGCCGACTATGTTGTGGTCCCGGCCATGGATCCCGGAACAGATCCTTTTGTCGCGGGCTGGATCGCGGCCCAGTATCGCAAGGGCGCCAAGATTGTCTCCGTCTGCAACGGGTCGCGAATGGCCGCCACCGCCGGGCTTTTGGACGGCAGGCGCGCCACGGGGCATTGGAGTGCCATCCCCGAACTGATCAAAAAGCACCCGAGCATGCAGTGGGCGCAGGATAGGCGTTACGTTGTTGACAACGGCGTGGCGACATCGACCGGCATCACAGCCAGCATTCCCGCGATGCTGGCGCTCGTGGAAGCAATTGCTGGCCGCGATGTTGCCGCGAAGGTGGCGGGAGACGTCGGCGTCGAGACATGGGACGCGAAACACCGTTCCGCTGCGTTTGAACTCACACTGGAGCACAAGAAGACTTTCATCCGCAACTGGCTCACCGTCTGGCGTCACGAAACCGTGGGAGTGCCGATTGCCGAAAATGTGGACGAGATCGCCCTCGGCCTCACCGTGGATGCTTACTCACGCACCGAACTGGCCACGGTGATTACGCTCGGGCGTAACGGTGAAGCCGTCCGCAGCAGGAATGGACTCATGATCCGCCCGGATCGTGCGACCGGCTCCGTCACCGTGGACGACATGCTGCCCCCGCCGTCGCCCGATGCTCCCGCCAAAACCATCGAACGGGATCTGACACGCATCGCGTCACGGTATGACCGCCCGACCGCGGAGATCGTCGCGCAGGTGATGGAATATCCGTGGCTCTAGTCGACTTTCGCAGGCGTCTGCGACGCTGTCGCGGCGCGCGCGGCATTGGCCATCTCGGCGAGCGCGTTGACCTTCTTCTGGCCGTCACCTCCGGGCTGCACCACGCCCGCCGACATGATCAAGGTCGCAGCGGCGTCCGTGCTCATATCGATGTCGATGATTTTGCTCTTCGGCACGTAGAAGAAGAAGCCCGTGGTAGGGTTCGGCGCGCACGGCAGAAACACCGAAATAAATTCTTCCTTGCCGGGCAGGCCCGCCGCGACCTCGGGACCGGGCGGCTGCGAGATCAGCACAATCGACCACATGCCCGGCGAAGGGAACTCCACCAGACCGACCTTGCGGAAGCTCGAGCCGTTGGCTGAGAACAACGTCTCGAACACCTGCTTGAGGCCGCGATAGATTGCGCGCACCACCGGCATCCGGCCGAGCAGGCTTTCGCCGAAACCAACCAGCTTCCGGCCAATCAGGTTTGCCGCAAGGAATCCGAGCATCGTCAGCGCAAAGAAGGCGATGATCAGTCCATAGCCCGGCAAGCCGAACGGCAGATAGGTTTCGGGGCGATAGGCGACCGGCACAAACGGACGCACGATGCCGTCGACCCAGGTCACGAACCACCAGATCAGATAGATCGTTATCGCGATGGGACCGGCGATAATCAGACCGGTCAGGAAGTAGCGGCGCAGCCGCGCCATCGCTCCGCGCGGAGCATCCGGCGGCGGCGGAGCGGGCGGCGTACTGCCGGGCATCATCGTCGGCGTGGTCTCATTCATCGCAGAACCGAACCATCCTCAATTATCACTTTAGCTCTGGATCGCAGAACATTGCGACAGCAGTGTATCAGACTTTCGCAGGGAACGTGCCGCCTGCGACCGTTTGTCTGACCTTCGATGGCGTCTATTCCACCGTCACCGACTTGGCCAGATTTCGCGGCTGGTCGACGTCGGTGCCCATCACCACCGCCGTATGATAGGCGAGCAACTGCACCGGGATCGCATAGACCAGCGGTGTCACCGTGGCCGGCATGTCAGGCAGGATGATTGTCACCAGCGACTCCACGGTGGCTTCCTTCGCACCCTGCGCGTCGGTCATCAGAATGATCCGTCCGCCGCGCGCGGCGACTTCCTGCATATTCGACACGGTCTTTTCGAACACGCGATCGTAAGGTGCGATCACCACGACCGGCATCGTCTCGTCGATCAGCGCGATCGGTCCGTGCTTGAGTTCACCGGCGGCATAGCCTTCGGCGTGGATGTAGGAGATTTCCTTCAGCTTCAACGCGCCTTCGAGCGCCAGCGGATAATTGGTGCCGCGGCCGAGATAGAGCACGTCCTTGCTCTTGGCGATGTCGCGGGCGAGCTTCTCGATCTGCGGTTCGAGCGCGAGCGCCTGCGTCATCAGACGCGGCACTTCGATCAGGCCATGCACCAGCTTGGTCTCGTCGGTCTCGGAAAGTTCGCCGCGCGCCCTGCCCGCCGCGATGGCAAGCACCGCAAGCGCTGCAAGCTGGCAGGTGAAGGCCTTGGTCGAGGCAACACCGATTTCCGGTCCGGCCAGTGTCGGCAGCGCGGTCTCGCTTTCGCGCGCGATGGTCGAGGTCGGTACGTTGACGACGGAAACAGTATGCAGGCCTTGCGACTTCGCATAGCGCAGCGCCGCCAGCGTATCGGCGGTTTCGCCCGACTGCGAAATGAAGATCGCGAGATCGCCCTTGCGCAGCGGCGCTTCGCGGTAACGAAACTCCGACGCGACATCGAGTTCGACCGGCAGACGCGCCAGTCGCTCGAACCAGTATTTCGCGACAAAGCCCGCATAGCTCGCGGTGCCGCAGGCCGTGATGGAGACGCGCTGAATGTCCTTGAAATCGAACGGCAACTTGACCGGCATCGCCACCTTCTCGGCGGCCATGTCGACGTAATGCGCCAGCGTGTGACCGACGACCTCGGGCTGCTCGTGAATTTCCTTCGCCATGAAATGGCGGTAGTTAGCCTTGTCGACCAGCGACGTCGCAGTGTTGTGCTTGACGATTTCGCGTTCAACCACCGCGTTCTTGTCGTCGTAGACGGTGGCTTCATTTCGCGACAGCACGACCCAATCGCCGTCATCGAGATAGCTGATGGTGTCGGTGAACGGACCGAGCGCAATCGCGTCGGAGCCGATATACATCTCGCCGTCGCCGTAGCCGATCGCGAGCGGCGAGCCCTTGCGCGCGCCGATCATCAAGTTTTCTTCACCCTTGAAGATGAAGGCCAGCGCGAACGCGCCGTGCAGCTGCGGCAGCGTTGCCTTCACGGCGTCCGCCGGAGACAGGCCTTTGGCGAGATACGCGTTGACGAGGTGTGCAACCACTTCGGTATCGGTCTCGCTCGAGAATTTCGCGCCCTGCGTTTCGAGTTGCGTGCGCAGGTCGCGGAAATTTTCGATGATGCCGTTGTGGACGACAGCGACGTTGTCGGTCGCATGCGGATGCGCGTTGTTCTCGGTCGGCTTGCCGTGCGTGGCCCAGCGCGTGTGACCGATGCCGATGTGACCGCCGAGCGGCGACGACTTCAGCACCGCTTCGAGATTTTTCAGCTTGCCCTTGGCGCGGCGGCGATCGAGCAGCACACCTTCGAGCGTGGCGACGCCTGCCGAGTCATATCCGCGATACTCAAGACGCTTGAGCGAGTCGACCAGTTGCTCGGCGACCGGTCCCCGTCCGAGAATTCCTACAATTCCGCACATGCGGTTCGATGTCTCCAGCCCGCCCCAATGCGGCCTTATGTACCGAGGAATAACACGGTTCTGCCTCAACAATTGTTGCCGATTGAGACAGGGTAAACCGTTAACGAAATCAGCGCGGTAGGTAACCCCGCCTTACTTTGGACTTTTGGGCTTCCGACCCCGCATTTTTGCCTCGCGGAAGCGTTTTGCCCAGCCTTCGCGAACGGTCTGCTCGCTGCGTTCGACCGCCAGCGAATCCTCCGGCACGTCGCGGGTGATAACGGACCCCGATCCGATATAGGCACCCGCGCCGATCTTGACCGGCGCGACCAGCGAGGAATTGGAGCCGACGAAAGCGCCCGCGCCAATCTCGGTGCGATGCTTATCGAAGCTGTCGTAGTTGCAGGTGATCGTACCCGCGCCGATGTTCGCGTTCTCGCCGATATGGGTATCGCCGATATAGGTCAGGTGGTTGACCTTCACGCCGGCTTCAAGATCCGCGGCTTTGGTCTCGACGAAGTTGCCGATCCGGACACCCTCGCCCAGCACCGTGCCCGGCCGAAGCCGCGCATAAGGACCGATGGATGCGTTCTTGCCGATGCGCGCGCCGACGATGTTCGAGAACGAATGGATCACCGCGCCGTCGTCAATCGCGACCCCCGGACCGATCACCACGAACGGCTCGATGGTGACGTCCTTGCCGAATGTCGTATCGGTTGCGAGGAAGACTGTTTCCGGCGCGATCAGGGTCACTCCGGCGTCAAGCGCCGCCTGCCGCAGCTTGCGCTGCATCACCTGTTCGGCTTCGGCGAGTTGGCCCTTGGTGTTGATTCCGCGCACTTCATCCTCGCTGGTTTCGATGACGACGGCCCGCAAGCCAAGCTCGCGCACGATCGTCACCGCATCAGTTAGAT
>CALRLJ020000143.1:0-8380 GCA_943368635.1 Sediminibacterium ginsengisoli
CAGCGACGTCTGGGGCGTCATTCACGACGGTGTTCATGGTTTTCCGGATGCCTGCAAGGCGTTGCAATCGTTCCGCGCGCAGGGCGGCACGGTCATCATGATCACCAACGCGCCGCGCCCCGCCGACTCGGTGCAGCGCCAGTTGCGCAAGATGGATATTTCAGACGAGACCTACGACGCCATCGTGTCGTCGGGCGATCTGACGCGCAATTACGTCGCGTCTCATCTTAGCCAGCCGTTTTTCATGATCGGACCCGAGCGCGACAACCCGATGCTGCGCGGGCTCGATGTGAAACTGACCACGCTCGAGCAGGCCGACGTCATCGTCTGCACCGGACCGTTCAACGACGAGGTCGAGACCGAGGAAGACTATCGCGAGATGATGCAAGAGGCGCGCAAGCGTAACCTCACCTTCATTTGCGCCAACCCGGACATGGTGGTCGAACGCGGCCATCGCCTCATCACTTGCGCAGGCGCCATCGCCGAACTCTATCGCAGCCTCGGCGGCGAGGTGATTTTCTACGGCAAGCCGCATCGGCCGATTTACGACCGTGCGCTTGAACTGGCGGCGGAAAAGCGCCGCGGCGCAACGCCGCTCAACCGCGTTCTCGCCATCGGGGATTCGGTGCGCACCGATCTCACCGGCGCAAACCTGATGGGACTCGATTGCCTGTTTCTCACGCGCGGCATCCATTCGGCAGACTTCGATGGGCTCGACACCGCCGATGAATTCGCGGTCCGGCGGTTGTTCGGCGAAACCAAGCCGCCGCGTGCGCTAATGCGCGACCTGGCCTGGTAAAACGCAAAATGCCCGGAGCAAAACTCCGGGCATTGAAATTCTGCGGATGGAACGGAGCAGTTACGCCGGAACGTTGTCCGGGAACACGGCTTCGATCTTGGTCTTCAGGGTCGCGGCATTGAACGGCTTGACGATGTAGTTGTTCACGCCGGCCTTCTTGGCAGCGATGACGTTTTCCGTCTTCGATTCAGCCGTAATCATGATGAAAGGCGTGGTGGCCAGATTCGGATCGCCGCGCACTTCCTTGAGCAGATCGTATCCGGTCATCGGCTCCATGTTCCAATCGGAAATAACGAGGCCGTACTTCTTGCCGCGCATCTTGTTGAGCGCTGCCGAACCGTCGCTGGCATCATCGATATTCTCGAAACCAAGTTGCTTGAGCAGATTGCGGATAATGCGGATCATCGTGTTGTAGTCATCCACAACCAGAACCGGCATCGACAAATCCATGGCCATCGCTGATTTTCTCCCTCGAACGCAGCAACCGGCATGCGTTATCAACCATTTTGCGGATGTCTTCTGACACCCGCAGTCCGGGCGAACCTAGCATCGGCTGCTTAAACAGCCCGTTAATCGGACCATCTCGGGATTATCTTAAGTTGCGCCCTTAACGCTTGATTCAGCAGCTTGACACCACTGCCGGGCAGGGGTCAGGGTCCGCCCCGATTTCTCCCATGACTCTTCATCCGGACCCCATGACGACACGCTTTTCCGTCATTCGCGACACCACGCCGACCAGTGAGATCGCCAAGGGCGCGGTGGTGGCGATGGGCAACTTCGATGGCGTCCATCTCGGCCATCGGGTGGTGATTTCCGCGGCCATCGACATGGCCCGCAAGCTTGGCAAACCGGCCTATGCGGTGACGTTCGAGCCGCATCCACGCAGCTTTTTCAGCCCGAACACCCCGCAATTCAGACTCAGCGACGAGGCCGCGAAGCTGAGACTGCTCGCCGGGACCGGCCTCGACGGGGCGGTGGTGATGACGTTCGACGGCGCTCGCGCCGGCACCACGGCACAGGATTTCATTAACCACGACCTCATCGAGCGGCTCGGAATCAGCGGCATTGCCGTCGGTTACGACTTCCATTTCGGCAAAGGCCGCGCCGGGTCGCCGTCGCTGCTGGCCTCCGAGGCGCCGCGGCTCGGCATCGAGGTCCACATCCAGTCGCACGTGGATATTCTGGATCGCCCGGTGTCCTCCAGCGCGATCCGCATGGCGCTGGCCGAAGGCCAGGTGACCGAGGCGACCGCCATGCTGGGCGCGCCATGGTTCGTTTCAGGCGAGGTGATTCACGGCGAGAAGCGCGGCCGCGACATGGGCTATCCCACCGCCAATATCCGCCTCGACAAGAATTGCGGCCTCAGGCATGGCATCTATGCGGTGCGGGCCGGGATAGGCGGAAAACGCGTCGACGGCGTCGCCTCGTTCGGCCGCCGCCCGACCTTCGACAACGGCGCGCCGCTGCTCGAAGTCTTCCTGTTCGACTTCAAGGGCGACCTCTACGGCCAGCAACTCGACATCGCCTTCATCGGCTTCATCCGCGACGAACTGAAATTCGACGGGATCGATGCGCTGGTGCGCCAGATGAACGACGACTCGGCCCGCGCGCGCGCGCTGCTGGCCGCCGCACCGGATGCGTTCCCGAAGCTGGGTCAGATCGACTGAAAACGTCATAGATCGGCGATTTCCCGGCTCAAGCGGGTTTCCACTTCGGGCCAAAACGCGCTATTCACCCCGCCATGAGTGAAAAGCCCAAATCAGAAGCAGCCGACTACTCCAAAACCCTCTATTTGCCGCAGACGGACTTCCCGATGCGCGCGGGCCTGCCCCAGCGCGAGCCGGAAATTCTGGCGCGCTGGAACGCCATCGACCTGTACGGCAAGCTGCGCGAGGCCGCCAAGGACCGCGCAAAGTTCGTGCTGCACGATGGCCCGCCCTACGCCAACGGCAACATTCATATCGGCCACGCGCTGAATAAAATTCTGAAAGACGTAGTGACACGCAGCCAGCAGATGCTCGGCTTCGATTCCAACTACGTGCCGGGCTGGGACTGCCACGGCCTGCCGATCGAATGGAAGATCGAGGAACAATACCGCGCCAAGGGCAAAAACAAGGACGCGGTGCCGATCGTCGAATTCCGCCAGGAGTGCCGGGCGTTTGCGCAGAAGTGGGTCGACATCCAGCGCGAGGAATTCAAACGCCTCGGCGTGGTCGGCGACTGGTCGCATCCTTACATGACGATGACCTTCCCGGCCGAAGCGCAGATCGCGCGCGAACTGATGAAGTTCGCCGCCAACGGCACGCTGTATCGCGGCTCCAAGCCGGTGATGTGGTCGGTCGTCGAAAAGACCGCACTCGCCGAAGCTGAAATTGAATACGAGGACTACACCTCGGACACGGTGTGGGTGAAGTTTCCGGTCAATGCCGCCCATGGCCGCCTCGCCAAGGCCTCGGTGGTGATCTGGACCACAACGCCATGGACGCTGCCCGGCAACCGCGCCATCAGCTTCTCGCCGAAGATTTCCTACGGCCTGTATAAAATCACCGACGCGCCCGCCGACAACTGGGCGAAGACCGGCGACCTGCTGATCCTTGCCGACAAGCTGGCCGAGGATGTGTTCAAGCAGGCGCGCGTCACATCGTTTGAGAAAGCCGGCGACGTGTCGGCTGACATTCTCGATGCGATCGAGTGCAGTCATCCGCTGAAGGGTCTCAGCGGCGGTTACGAATTCACCGTGCCGCTGCTCGCGGGCGATCACGTCACCGACGATACCGGCACCGGCTTTGTCCACACAGCCCCCGGTCACGGACGCGAGGACTTCGACGTCTGGACGGCAAATGCCCGCGATCTCGAAGCCCGCGGCATCAGCTCCACTATTCCTTACACCGTCGATGCCGACGGCGCGCTCACCGAGCAGGCACCTGGTTTCACCGGCAAGCGCGTGATCAACGACAAGGGCGAAAAGGGCGACGCCAATGAGGCTGTTATCAAGGCCCTGTCGGAACGCGGCATGTTATTGGCGCGCTCGCGCCTGAAGCATCAGTATCCGCATTCGTGGCGCTCGAAAAAGCCGGTCATCTATCGCAACACGCCGCAATGGTTCATCGCGATGGACAAGGACATTGCCGATGGCGGCAAGTCCAAGACCGGCGACACGTTGCGCGCTCGCGCGTTGCAGGCGATCAGCGTCACCCGCTGGGTGCCCGAGCAGGGCCAGAACCGTATTACCGGCATGATCGCAGGCCGCCCCGACTGGGTGATCTCGCGTCAGCGCGCATGGGGCGTGCCCATCGCCGTGTTCGTGCGCGAAAAGGGCGACGGCTCCGCTGAGATTTTGCAGGACGCCGCCGTCAACAAACGCATCGCCGATGCCTTCGAAAAGGAAGGCGCGGACGCATGGTATGTCGAGGGCGCACGCGAACGCTTCCTCGGATCGCACGCCAACGAAGAATGGAAAAAGGTCGACGACATCTGCGACGTCTGGTTCGATTCAGGCTCGACGCATGCCTTCGTGCTGGAAGACCCGGTGCATTTCCCCGGCCTCGCCGGCATCAAGCGCAAGGTCGATGGCGGCAAGGATACCGTGATGTATCTCGAAGGCTCTGACCAGCATCGCGGCTGGTTCCATTCCTCGCTGCTGGAAAGCTGCGGCACGCGCGGCCGCGCGCCGTATGACGTGGTGCTGACGCACGGCTTCACGCTCGACGAGAACGGCCGCAAGATGTCGAAGTCGCTCGGCAACACCACCGAACCGCAGAAGGTGATTTCGCAGTCTGGCGCGGACATCCTGCGGCTGTGGGTTTGTGCCACCGACTATGCCGACGACCAGCGCATCGGCCCGGAAATTCTCAAGAACACCATCGAGACCTATCGCAAGCTGCGCAACACCCTGCGCTGGATGCTCGGCACGCTGCATCACTTCAAGCGCAGCGATGCCGTCTCCTTCAGCGAGATGCCCGAGCTTGAGCGGCTGATGCTGCATCGGTTGAGCGAGGTCGATGCCATCGTGCGTCCGGCCTATGCGAACTTCGATTACAAGACGGTGATCGCAACACTGGCGAATTTCATGAACACCGAATTGTCGGCGTTCTATTTCGACATCCGCAAGGACACGCTGTATTGCGACGCGCCGTCGTCGATGGCCCGCAAGGCCGCACTGACCACCGTCGACATTCTTTGCGACGCGATCCTGAAATGGCTTGCGCCTGCCGTCAGCTTCACCGCCGACGAAGCGTGGATGATGTATCGCCCCGATGCCGAGCCGTCGGTGCATCTGACCACCTTCCGCGACGATCTTGATCGTTTCGGCGACGAGGCGCTGGCGAAAAAGTGGAACACCATCCGCGACGTTCGCCGCGTCGTCACCGGCGCGCTGGAAGTCGAACGCGCAGCCAAGCGCATCGGCTCGTCGCTGGAAGCCTCGCCGCTGGTTTACGTGTCCGATAAGGCGGTGTTCGCAACGCTCTTTGACATTGATCTGGCCGAAGTCTGCATCACGTCGAATGCCATGGCGACGAACGAGGATGCGCCCGCCGGTGCGTTCACGCTCAACGATGTCCCCGGCGTCGCGGTTGTGGTCGAAAAGGCCGCCGGCACCAAATGCGCGCGGTCGTGGAAAATCCTGCCGACGGTCGGCAGCGATCCGGAATATCCCGACGTGTCGCCCCGCGATGCGGACGCGCTGCGGGAATGGAAGGCGCTTGGAAAGGTCGCTGGCGCGTGAGCCCTCTCCTCCGCTCAGGAGTGATCGCCGCCGTCGCAGCCCTTGTGCTCGATCAGGCGTCGAAGCTTTGGCTGCTGAATGTGTACGAACTCGGCCCGCGCGGCACGGTTTCTGTCACGCCGTTTTTCGACCTGGTGCTCGCCTGGAACACCGGCATCAGCTACGGCTGGTTCCAGGACACCGGCCCGGTCGGTCAGGCCTTGCTGCTGGCGTTCAAGGCTGCCGCAGTCATCGTGCTGGGCTTCTGGATGGCAAAATCCGGCACCCGGCTTGCTGTGATCGGCCTCGGCCTCATCATCGGCGGGGCCATCGGCAACGCCATCGACCGGCTGGCCTACGGCGCGGTGGTCGATTTCGCGCTGTTTCACCTCCAGATCGGCGGAAAAACCTACAACTGGTACGTGTTTAACCTTGCCGACGTGGCTATCGTTGCTGGCGTCGCCGCCCTCCTGTATGACTCGTTTGTAACCCCGGATGCCGCAAAAAGGCCCCGATAACCGGGGATACGCTTTGCAGGTTTTCAGCCATTTGGCTTCCGGCAATCCGGCTTGCGGCGCAACGGTTTGCGGCGATGTGGCCGGGCCTTTGGACAACGGATCAGGATGAACGCAATGACGAGCGGCACCGGTTCAGGTTTGCACCTCTTTTCACGCCGCTCGACGCGCGCCCTTCGGCTTACTGCCGTCTTGCTCGGCGTCGCGATGGTGCTGGGCGCGGGTCCGCTCCGTGCCCAGGATGCCGATGAAGACGAAGGCAACAAGACCTTCGAAGAAAAGCTGATGGACAACCTGATGAGCGGCCTCGGCGGCAAGAAGCTCGAGGACGGCTCCATCGACTACCGCGAACGCTCGCCGCTGGTGGTTCCATCCAAGATCGATCTTCCCCCACCCCAGACCGGCAGACCGAAGCTCGCGCCGAACTGGCCGAAGGATCCGGACGTCGCCGAACGCGCCGCTGCGCGCGAACGGGCCAAGCAGAAGCGTAAGACCCCGGAAGAAGAACGCATGCCGCTGATGCCGAGCGAACTCGCGCAGCGAACGCCGAAGAGCAAGGGCGGTTCGCAGGAAAGTTTGAACCCCGGCAACAACAATTCGAATTCGCCGCTGATGATGCTGCCCTCGCAGCTCGGATACACCGGCGGCCTGTTCTCCAATCCGTTCTCCAGCGCGAAGACAGAAACCGAGAAGTTCACGAGCGAGCCCGAGCGCACCGAGCTTACGCAGCCGCCGAGCGGCTACCAGACCCCGTCGTCGAACTACGCCTATGGCGTCGGCCAGCTGAAGGCACCGAAGGAAAAGTGTGACGCCGCCAGCGGCCGGTGCGAAAAGACTTGGGACTAAAAAGACTCTGGATTGGAAAAGGTTGGGGATTGGAAAAGGTTTGGGATTGAACGCCTAGATCGCCCGGCCTTGCTGACGCTCTCTGTTTACCATCGGCGATCCGCCGCTCTTTGAGTTGTTGAGTGGCGATCGTTTCAGGTTCCGCAGCATCGCCTCTCGCGGATTTGAATGTTGTCCGGGCGATAAACCTGCGATCCGGTAGAACATGAAACATTCCCGCCTCCTTATCATTCATTCCGTCGCAGCACTCAGCATTCTGTTCGCGCCGGTCGCGCTTCACATCGCCCCGGCGCAGGCCGCGACCTCGCAGCGCCCAACCACCTTCACACTCAGCAACGGCCTCGACGTCGTGGTGATTCCGGATCGCCGCACGCCGGTCGTCACCCAGATGATCTGGTACAAGGTCGGCTCCGCCGACGAGACACCCGGAAAATCCGGCCTCGCGCATTTTCTCGAACACCTGATGTTCAAGGGCACGACAGCGCATCCCGCAGGCGAATTTTCCCAGTTGATCGCCCGCATCGGCGGCAGCGAGAACGCCTTCACCTCGTTCGATTACACCGCTTATTTCCAGCGCGTCTCGCGCGACAAGCTCGCGGCCATGATGGAATTCGAAGCCGACCGCATGACCGGCCTCATTCTCAAGGACGAGAACGTGCTGCCGGAACGCGATGTGGTGCTCGAGGAATACAACATGCGCGTCGGCAACAGTCCCGATGCGCGGCTGACCGAGCAGATCATGGCGGCGCTGTATCTCAATCATCCCTACGGCCGCCCGGTGATCGGCTGGCATGGCGAAATCGAAAAGCTCAACCGCGAAGACGCACTGGCGTTCTACAAGCGCTTTTACGCGCCGAACAACGCCACCCTTGTGATCGCCGGCGATGTCAGCGCCGACGAGGTTCGCCCGATGATCGAGGCCGCCTACGGCAAGATTCCACCGCAACCCGCCATTCCGCCGCGCCGGATCAGGCCGCAGGAGCCGGAGCCTGCCGGACCGCGCACGGTGACGCTGGCCGATCCGCGTGTCGAGCAACCGAGCGTGCGCCGCTATTATCTGGTCCCGTCGTCGGTGACCGCGGCGCCTGCGCAGAGCGCTGCCCTTGAAGTGCTGGCGCAACTGATGGGCAACGGCAGCAATTCGCTGCTGTACCGCGCGCTGGTGGTAGACAAGCCGCTCGCGGTCAGCGCCGGTGCCTGGTACCAGGGCACGGGCGTCGATCCGACCCAGTTCGGAATTTCAGCCTCACCGAAACCCGGCGTGGAATTTCCGCAAGTCGAGCAGGCCGTCGATGAGGTCATCGCCAAGCTGGTGCAGGCACCCGTTCCCGCCGAAGACCTTGAGCGCATCAAGACCCAGATGATTGCAGCTTCCGTTTACGCGCAGGACAGCCAGACCACGCTGGCGCGCTGGTATGGCGCGGCCGTCACCGTCGGCCTGAGTGTCGATGACGTTCAGGCGTGGCCGGACCGCATCCGCGCCGTCACCTCCGAGCAGGTCCGCGAGGCCGCGCA
>CALRLJ020000144.1:0-8372 GCA_943368635.1 Sediminibacterium ginsengisoli
GCTCTCGGTGAAGGGGATCAGCGCCTGACTGACCGCGAAACTCGCGGTGTTCGACATGAATCCGAAGCCGGTGGCGATCCGCTGCGCCTGCAGATTTTCGCGGGCGTTCTCAACAATCTCATAACCGATCCAGACGACGGCGGCGACGAACAGGATCTGAACGACCACGCCGCCCCACCCCGCCTGCCCGCCCAGCGCACGGCGAAGCCGCGCGACCAGTTGCAATGGAGGCTTGCGGGGCAGTTCACGGGACTGTTTACCGGATTCTTGCACCATCGCCGCGTCCGGCGGCGGTTAGCGAATGGGTGGTGCGTATTGCAGCCCGCCCTGATTCCAGAGCTTATTCAATCCCCGCGCGATGCCGAGCTTCGAACCGGCGCCGACGTTGCGATCGAAGGATTCGCCGTAGTTGCCGGTCGCCTTGATGATGCGCGTGACCCAGTCCTTGGTCAGGCCGAGCTGCTCGCCGAGGTTGCCGTCGGTGCCGAAAATCCGCTTCAGTTCCGGCTTGGCCGATTTCGCCATGTCATCGACGTTCTTTTGCGTGATGGCGTATTCCTCGGCATTGATCATGGCGAACAGCGTCCACTTGACGATGTCGAACCACTGGTCGTCGCCGTGACGCACCACAGGGCCGAGCGGCTCCTTGGAAATCACTTCCGGCAGGACAGCGTGATCGACCGGCGCGGCGAGCTTGAGACGCTCGGCGTAAAGCTGCGACACGTCGGACGTGAACACATCGCAACGGCCCGACTCATAGGCCTTCACGGTTTCGTCGGCGGTACCGAACGCAATCAGCTCATACTTCATGTTGTTACCCTTGAAGTAGTCAGAGACGTTCTGCTCGTTGGTGGTGCCGGTCTGAACGCAGATCGACGCGCCGTTGAGCTCCAGCGCGGAATTGACCTTGAGCGATTTGCGAACAAGGAAGCCCTGCCCGTCGTAATAGGAAATGCCGGTGTAGTTGAGGCCGAGCGAGGTATCGCGCGACAGCGTCCATGTCGAATTGCGCGACAGCACGTCGATCTCGCCCGACTGCAAGGCCGTGAAGCGGTCCTTCGCCGACAGCGGCACGAACTTCACCTTGGACGGATCGTTGAAAATCGCCGCCGCCAGCGCGCGGCAGACATCGACGTCGAGGCCGGTCCAGTTGCCCTTGTCATCGGGGGCCGAGAAGCCGGGCAACCCCTGGCTGACGCCGCACGACAGGGTGCCGCGATCCTTCACGCTCTGAAGCGTTCCGCGGTCCTTGGGCTTGTCCTGCGCCTGAACGGCGACCGACTGGACGGCGAATGCTGCGAGAACTGGAATAAGAGCGAGCGATACCCGTTTCATACAAAGATCCTTCCCATAGTGCAGCGCCGGCGACGGACAACGTCGCGCAAGGCGAAACGATCCTGCTGAGGCGAGCAAAACCTGCTAAATATCTGGTCCGCATAACAGAACGCCCGACGCCACGGGTCAAGGGGTTGACGCCGGGCATTGCGGTCAGCTTACTGAACCGGCAGCCATAAGGCAGCGCATTGCCTTTTGTCACGTGGCCGTAACGGCTGCGGCAAGATGTCCTTCACAAGTGACCCTCACATGACCTCCAAAAAGCACGATCAACCGCTCGGCCCGCAGACCGAACTGGTGACGTCCGGCCGCGATACCCTTGCGCAAAAGGGTTTCATCAATCCGCCGATCGTGCGCGGCTCGACGGTGCTTTATCCGACAGCCGAAGATCTTCACGCGCACCGTGGAGAATTTCAGTATGGACGGCACGGAACGCCGACCACCAAGGCGCTCCAGCAGGCGCTGATGGCTCTTGAGGGACCGAACTGCGCCGGCGTGGGACTGGCACCCTCCGGCGTGGCGGCGATTTCCACAGCGTTGCTGGCGATTCTCAAGGCCGGCGATCACGTGCTCGTTATCGACAGCGCCTACCGTCCCACACGGAATTTCTGTGACACCCTGCTCAAACGCTATGGCATCGAGACCACCTATTTCGATCCGCTGATCGGACCCGGTGTCGAAAAGCTGTTCAAGCCGAACACGCGGGCTGTTCTGGTCGAAGCACCCGGATCGCAGTCGTTCGAGATGCCGGATATTCCAGCCATTGCCGCTGTCGCCCATGCCAAGGGCGCGCTGGTGGTCGATGACAATACCTGGGCGACGCCGCTGTTTCACCGTTCGCTCGATCAGGGCGTCGACATCAGCATTCAGGCCGGGACGAAATATATCGGCGGTCATTCCGACATCATGTTCGGAACCATTTCCGCCAACGCGAAAGCGTGGCCGCTGATTACCGAAGCGATTCGCCTGCTCGGTGTGTGCGCCGGTCCGGACGATGTATTTCTCGCTTTGCGCGGACTGCGGACGCTGGCCGTGCGCCTCGCCCATCACCAGCAATCAGGGTTGGACATGGCGCACTGGTTTGCCGCGCGCCCCGAAGTTCAGCGGGTGATTCACCCCGCACTCGAAACCGATCCGGGCCACGCGATCTGGAAGCGCGACTTCACCGGCGCCACCGGCCTGTTCAGCATCGTGCTGAAGCCTGCGTCGAAGCAGGCCGTCGATGCGTTTCTCGACACCGTGACGCTGTTCGGCATGGGTTATTCGTGGGGCGGCTTCGAGAGCCTCGTGATTCCGTTCGACTGCGCGTCGTATCGCACGGCGACGGCATGGAATCCCGGCGGGCCGACGCTGCGGTTCCACATCGGTCTTGAGAATCTCGACGATCTGAAAGTCGATCTGGCGCGCGGATTCGATGCGCTCAATGCGGCGATGAAGTGAGTGGCAGAATGCGGCTGTGCCGCCCGCGCACCTCAGGGTGACGGCGTAACTCGCGACCTCAGGTCTTCTCGACCTTCGAGCCAGAGCCGCGGTTTTTCAGGATCAGCATGATATTGCGGACGTAGATGATCGTCGACAATCCCTGCCCTATGATGATGACCGGCTCGCGCTTGGCGATGCCATAGACCAGCGTCATCATCCCGCCGCCGATCGAAAAGAACCAGAACGCCATCGGTATTACGCTCTGGCCTGCGCGCTCGCTGGAAATCCATTGCACTAGGAAACGCGCGCCGAACAACAGCTGCGCCATCAAGCCGAAGGCGAGCCAGAAATCGAACTTCGCGACAAAGACATCGAAGAGATAATCACCGAGCTCCTGACCAAATTGAATCAACATCAGGTCACCTCCGTCGCGACCGGTGTCGATTTCTTGCGGCGGATCAGCCACCAAACGCCGGCCAGATCCATGATCCCGATCCACAGCCGGTCGAAGAAGCCGTAGTTCGAAACGCCCGAGTGGCGCGGACGATCGATGACATCGACATAGACAATGTCGAAGCCCTCGCGCCGCACCAGCGCCGGCAGGAAGCGATGCAGACCATCGAAATATGGCAAAGCAAGGAACACATCGCGGCGGAATGCCTTCAATCCACATCCGGTGTCGCGCGTGCCGTCGTTCAGGATCACGTTGCGCACGCCGTTGGCCGCACGCGACTGAAAGCGCTTGAACGCGGTATCCTTGCGGCCGATCCGTTGACCGGCGGCAAGGCCGACCTTGTCGCCGCCCTTCTCAATCGCCCCGATCAGATCCGGCAAAAAAGCGGGATTGTTCTGTCCATCGCCGTCGAGCGTTGCAACGATTTTGCCGCGCGCCGCGCGAATTCCGGTGCGCACCGCCGCCGACTGACCGCTCGAGGCCGCGTGACGAATCTGGCGCACATTGTTGCGCGCGCGCATTTCGGCGGCGAGCCGGTCGCCGGTCGCATCGGTCGATCCATCATTGACGTAGACGATCTCATAAGCCCAGCGGCCATCGAGCGCCGCCGCGATTTCGGCGATCAGCGGCGCGACGTTGTCCTGTTCGTTGCGGACCGGAACCACAATCGATACGTCGGGGGCCGGCAGGCCGGGATTTGTTTGATGTTCGCTCATGTCCTGATGGGTCCGAAAGCCCGTAAAAGCAGTCAAAAGCTGCGGCAGGCGCCCGCTTCTTATGGTGCCAACGCCTCGCGGGCAACCCTTTTCAGGGCGGGCCAGGACGGTCCCGCAAGGGACTCAATAGCGCCGCCGGGCCCGATCTTGAAACCAAGGCGGCGGGCCGCGAACCAGTAGCGCACCAGCATGGCCCCGACCACGCCGGTCAAGGCCCCGGCGACCACGTCGCTCGGATGATGCGCGAGCAGGATCACACGGCTGATGCAGATCAGCACCGCAAACACAAACATGATGACGGTGACACGCCGCCATACCGACGAAACGGCGAAGGCCAGCGCGAAGGCCGTGGTCGCGTGCCCCGACGGCAGGCTTTCAAAAGCGGTGCTGCCCGCGAAATGCTGGTAATAGAAAGCATTGGCATCGCCGCCGACAAACGGCCGGCTCCGGCCGATGATGTGCTTGAGGACTTCGCTGGTCAGCACCGCAAGCAGCACCGAGAAAAACACGTATTGAACACGCGTGCCGAGCGCGATCAGCACTTGCCGCGATACGCCGTTAAGCCTTGGCAAAGTCAGCAAAACGACCAGCAGCCCGCCCGCCAGCGTCCACAGCACGTAGGTCGATTTTCCGAAATCGGTGAAAATCCGCAACGGCCAAAGGCTGGCGGTTCCTCGCGGCGGCATCTGTTTGATCGCCGCAACATCGATGGCGACCATCAAAATTCCAATGGCAAGTGCGGTCAGCACGCCGAGCCCCAGCCATCGCCGCGCAAGCGCGCGGCGCGCTTCGGCGCGCCGGGAATGCGACGGCGCGCGCACGAGGCGTCTCATCGACTGCCACGCCACAGACCCGATCTGGCTGACATAGTTGACCGGATGGCTGCCGCTCACCTCGGCCGCCATTCTACTCGGTCCCTTCGGAGCGGAACACGGCCACCGAAATCGCGCGGCCCGTCGAGATGTTGTAGCCGTCGATGCGCGTGGCGACGTTGTAACGCAGGCCGATGGTTTCGGCGCGTTGCGCGAAGGCGCGCTCCTCTTTCCATTCGACGAGCGCGAAGCGGCAGCTTCCCTGCAACAGGAAGTCGGCGGCGCCCGAGCCGTTGGTCAGAACCGTCGATGTGCCGACCATGAACACAAGGCTCGGCTCCTGGAATCCGGCGGCAGCTGCGGCAGGCCCGACGCATTCGACGCTGCGCAGCGCGCGCGCGATCTGGACGCTCGGAAACAGCGGCGCGAGCGACGGCACCACAACACCGTAAATGCACACCGCCAAAAACCACGCCGCGCCGATCGCGTTCAACAGCGAGCGTTCGGCATGCTGGTCATCGTACATCCACCACGCAAACAGCCCGAAGATCAGCGCGCCGGCGGCGAACGGCCATGCCAGAAACTCCGGCTGCCGCAACAACACCATCGCGCCGATGATCGACGCCACCGAGATGATCAGCGGCAGCACGAACCACCACGCCGATCCGCGCACGATCCACGGTGTGCGCGACAATACTTTGCGCTCGAGCGCGCCCACGATCAGAATGGCGATGGCCGGATACAGCGGCAGCACGTAATGCGGCAGCTTGGTAATCACCAATTCGAAGATGATCCAGGCCGGCAGCAGCCACGCCAGCAGGAATTGCGCGCCGGGTTCACGGCGCGCGCGCCAGATCGCCGGAGCGGCCATGCCCGCCATCGCAGCACCGGGCCAGAACGTCGCCCAGAACAGAATGAAATAGAGTCCCGGCGGCGCGCCGTGCGACTCCTGCGCGCTGGCGACCTTGTTCAACATGTCGCTGCCGAGTGAATCGGCGAAGAAGGTATCGCCCGCCTTGAGGAAAATCAGGACGAACCAGGGCAGCACCAGCACCAGCATCCACATCAGCCCCCAGACCGGACGCAGACGCCATAACCACGCCGCCGAACGATCGAGGATCGCCAGCGTCACGACCGTCAGCGCCACGAACATCAGGATCAGCGGCCCCTTTAGCAGAATGCCGCCGGCCATCGCCGTCCAGAAGATAAACGCGAGCTTCCATGATGCACGCGGTTCGTCGCCGCGTTGCCACGTGAGATAGGCGCGCGCCATCGCACCCATGACGGCGGTGGTCGTCAGCAGCAGCATCGCATCGGTCTTGGCCAGACGCGCCTCGACGCCGAGCAAAATCGAACTGCACATAATCAGACCGGCGATCACCGCGCCCCGGCGTGTCACGAAGGCCAGCGCCGTCCAGTAAGTCAGCAGCACCGCGCCGATGGCGCCGATCAGCGACGGAACGCGATACAGCCAGATGCGCACCTGCGCGCGCGGCAGTCCGAGCTTGGACGCGGTCTCGACGATGGCGGCCTGCGCCCAGTAGATGCCGACAGGCTTCTTGTAGCGAACCTCGTCCTGAAAACGGATATCGACGAAATCGCTGGTTTCGACCATCTGCTTGGTGGCCTGCGCAAAGCGCGCTTCGTCGCGGTCGACCGGCGGAATGTTGAAAAAGCCGGGCAGGAAAAACAGCAGGCCGACCACCACCAGCAAAAAGGTCGCGCGGCCGTGGCTGCCGGTCGCAAAATCGACCACGCGCACGAGGCCGCTGCCCGGGTTTTTCTGTTCAACCGGGTCGCGCGGCGCGCCAAATCTGGGTCGTGGGTAGGTCTCAGCCATCGGTTCCGCATACGCGGAAACCACCCTCCCGACAACAGCTTGGGCCGGTCCTACTGAATTCTCACGACGACTGTGTCCGCCGCGCCAGTCGCGTCCATCACGGTCAGCCGGACAAAGCCCGGACCCGGCGGATCGACCAGTTTCCGGCGGCGGCTGTCGATATGCCCGACCGCGACGCCGTTAACCATCATGGTCAGGGGCAGCACCCCGCCCGCGACCCGCACCGGCATGGCCGACTGGCCTGCCTCGCCGCCGCCAAAGGCATCGATCCGCGAGCCGTTCAGCGGGAACTGGATGCGTAAGGTCTGCTCGCTTCCGGTCCGGATGAAATCGCCCGCGGGCCTGAAACGCCGCAGCGGCAGCGGCAATTTGGCGTTGCTCGCCATCAGCGTTCCCTTCGGCGCTTTCGCCAGCGCCATGGGCAGCTTGCCGGTGCGCGCGAAAGCATCGAACAAGATCGGAGCCGCAGCCGTCCGCCCGGTCAGGCCAGGCACCGGCGCGCCGTCGGGACGCCCGACCCAGACCCCGATGGTCATCCGGCCATCGAAGCCGACCGACCAGGCGTCGCGGTAGCCGTAGCTGGTGCCCGTTTTGAACGCGAGCCGGTTGCGCGGCGCGTTGTCAGGCGGCGGCGTTCCCATCAGCACATTGCCGATCAGCCATGCAGCGGACGGATCAAGCAGCCGCCGTGCCTCCGGTTCATCCGCGTCGTCCGGGCGCACGATTTCCCGCAAGGCGACGGTATCGCCGGACCGGGCCAATCCGGCGTAAAGCCGGGTGAGGTCATTGAGCGTAATGCCGACGCCACCGAGGCCCATCGCCAGACCCGGCGTTTCGTCCTTGGGCAGGATCAGGTTCGCGCCGGCCTGCTTGATGCGTGCGGTGAGCCGGCTGGAGCCGACACGATCCAGCAACGCGATGGCCGGCACGTTCAACGACATCTGCAAGGCTTTCCGCACGGTGACGGTGCCTTGAAACGTCATGTCGAAATTTTCCGGCGCGTAGGAGCCGTAACGGATCGGCCGGTCCTCGATCAGGCTTTCGGGATGCACGAAGCCATCCTCGAAGGCGAGACCGTAGATGAACGGCTTGAGCGTCGAACCCGGCGAGCGAACCGCGCGGGTCATGTCCACCTGCCCTGCACGCTTGTTGTCGAAATAATCCGACGAGCCGACATGCGCCAGCACATCGCCGGTTTCGTTGTCGATGGCGAGAATTCCGATCGAGACATCAGGCCCGAGCGCGAGCGCGCGATCCTTCGCCAGCGACTCCAGCGTTTTTTGAATCCCGGAATCCAGCGTGAGCTGAATTGCGGGCGCGTCTTTCATGATCGCCAGCGACTGGTCGGTCGAATGCGGGGCAAGCAACGGCATCGGCTTGCGCCAGCGCGGCACCGGCTCGCTTTTGGCTTGAGCGGCATCGGCAGCGGACACGCGCCCATCCGCGACCATACGCGACAGAACGCGGTCGCGCGCGGCGTGCGCGGCATCGGGATGACGGTCCAGCCGGCGCATCTCCGGCGACTGCGGCAATGCCACCAGCAGCGCGGACTCCGCGAGCGACAGCCGCTTCGGCTCCTTGCCGAAATAGGCGAAGGATGCCGCGCGCACGCCTTCAAGATTGCCGCCGAACGGCGCGAGCGTCAGGTACAGATCGAGGATCTGATCCTTGCTGAGTTTTCGTTCGAGCTGCACCGCGCGCACCATCTGCCGCAGCTTGGCCGAGATCGAACGCTCCTGCCGCGGCTCCATCAGCCGTGCCACCTGCATGGTGATGGTCGAACCGCCGGAGAT
>CALRLJ020000145.1:0-8365 GCA_943368635.1 Sediminibacterium ginsengisoli
CGGCTGGCCGTTGTCATCGTAGGTCACGCATTCCATCAGTGCCTGTCCGATGCCTTGCGCAACGCCGCCGTGAATTTGTCCGGCGACGATCGTCGGATTGACCACAGTGCCGAAATCGTTGACGCCGCTATAACCGACGATCTGCACGATGCCGGTGTCCGGATCGATTTCGACTTCGGCGACGTGACAGCCATTCGGAAACGTCGAAGGAACGCCCTGCGCGGTGTGATCCACATCGAGCGAGGAGGGTACGCCCTCCGGCATTTTCGAATCTCGCAGCTTCGACGCCAGCTCCATAATGCCGATGCTGCGATCGGTGCCGGCGATAGTGAAGCGGCCATCGCCGAATTCGATATCGCCTTCTGCGGCCTCAAGCAGATGCGCGGCGGCCTGCTTGCCTTTCTCGATGACCAGCTTCGAGGCCTCGACGATTGCGGTGCCGCTCGCGGTGATCGAGCGCGAACCGCCGGTGCCGTTGCCTGTGTGGACGATGTCGCTGTCGCCTTGCGTCAGCTTCACGGCGTCGAACGGCACGCCGAGATGCGTTGCGAGAACTTGCGCGAAAGGCGTCGCGTGGCCTTGGCCGTAATCGAGTGTGCCGGTAATCAACCGCACCGATCCGTCCGCTTCGAATACGATCTTTCCGAGTTCGGCGCTGGGCGGCGCGGTGATTTCTAGATAGGAGCCGACCGCGATACCGCGCAGCTTTCCGCGCTTGCGGCTTTCCTTCTTGCGCTTCGCGAAGCCTGCGACATCGGCCTGTTCCACGGCTTTGTTGAAGACACCGGGGAAGTCGCCGCTGTCATAGGTGAGGCCGTTCGCTGCGGCGTAGGGGATATGCGACGCCTTGATGAAGTTGCGCTTGCGCAGCGCCAGACGGTCGACGTTCATTTCATCGGCGGCACGATCGATCAGCCGCTCCATGAAATAATTCGCCTCGGGGCGGCCTGCGCCGCGATAGGCGCCCATCAGCGTGGTGTTGGTCAACATGCACTTGATGTCCACTCCGATCAGCGGCGTGCGATAGACGCTGTTGATGTTCTTGGCGATGTTGAGCGACAGCGGCAGCGGGGCGACGCCGGTGATGTAAGCGCCGAGATTGCCGTAGCCGCGCACGCGCACGCCGAGAAATGCGCCGTCGGCGGCCAGCGCCAACTCGCAATGCACATCCTGAGCGCGGCCATGGCTGTCGGACAGGAAACTAGTCGAGCGTTCGTCGGTCCACTTCACCGCACGGTCCAATTCGCGCGCGGCATGAAGGATGCAGATATATTCCGGATAGTTCGTGTTCTTCATACCGAACGATCCGCCGACATTGCGTGTCCGCAGGTGAACCTTGTCGGCAGGGACGTTCAGTGTCTTGGCGACCGACAGGCGGTTGCCGGCCACACCTTGCGTCGGCACTTCAATGGTGAAGCGTTGCGTTTTCTTGTCGTAGCTCGCCAGAGCAGCGCGCGGCTCCATCGCAACGACCGCAAGGCGCGTGTTGACGATGTCGAGGCGTGTGACATGCGCCGCACTTGCAAACGCTGCATCGAGGGCTGCGTCGTCGCCGGAATGATAGTCGAGGATGACATTGCCGGGGATATGATCGTAGAGCAGCGGCGCGCCGGGCTTTGCGGCGTCTTCTGCGCTCGTGACTGACGGCAGCGGTTCGATGTCGATAACGACGGCTTCTCCGGCGTCGCGCGCCTGTGCCAGCGTTTCAGCCACCACGAATGCCACCGGATCGCCGACGAAGCGCACCTTGTCGGTCATCAACGGCAGACGATTGGTTTGCAGCAGCGGCGAACCGTCGCGGTTTTTCAACGGCAGGCCAACGCTGAATGGCGTGTATCCAGCGCCCGCGAGATCCTTGCCGGTCCAGACGCCGAGTACGCCGGGCATCGCCTTTGCGGCCTCGACGTCGATCCCCTTGATGAGGCCGTGGGCGTGGCTGCTCCGCACGATCCAGGCATAGGACTGGCCCGGCACACTGAGGTCGTCGGTGTAGGTTCCTTTGCCTCGCACCAGGGTGTCGTCTTCCTTGCGTCGAACCGGCTGTCCGACGCCGAATTTTTGCAGTGCGATATTGTTCTCGGATGAGAGGTGGGATGGATGATCGAGCATGAAAAATCCGCTGAAATCGCGGTCTGGCGGCGGGAAATCGCGCTTTGACCGGAGGTGTGGGCTGCATATTAAACTTAAGCGGTCTGAATCGCAGTCACAATGCGTGATTGGGTATGCTGCGGTTGCGCCGGTCACGTACGCTGTTAGACTTTATTTGAACAGAATTGCCGCGCCGCCGGCGAATGACGGCGCAGAGATGGATTTATATGATTGAGGACGTGCGGCTGCACGACGGTTCCGGACCGTCTGTCAGCCCGTCAGGTGCGGCGGCTGAGGAGGCACACGGGCGCGGGCAGACCCGCGTTCATGGCGCACCTACGGCCTATGCTGCGCTCGATCTCGGAACCAACAATTGCCGCCTGCTGATCGCACGCGTCTCGAACGACGGCTTTCGCGTCATCGATTCCTTCTCACGCATTATCCGGCTTGGCGAAGGCATCTCGACCACCGGCCGCATCAGTGACGCGGCCATTTCGCGGGCCGTTGGTGCGCTGGGTGTGTGCGGCGACAAGATTCGCGCCAAGGGCGCGAAGCGATTGCGCACCATTGCGACCGAGGCCTGCCGCGCCGCCGATAATTCCGACGCGTTTCTCGACCTGATCGAGCGCGAAACCGGCATCAAGCTCGAAATCATCGATCGCGCCACCGAGTCGACATTGGCCGTGATCGGTTGCTCGCCGCTGCTCGATCCGCGCGCGAAAGGCGCGATCCTGTTCGACATCGGCGGCGGCTCCACGGAAGTCGTGCGGATCGAACGTCCCGCAGGCAACTCGCATGCAGCACCTGAGAAGGGACCGTGGGTCTCGCTGCCGCTCGGTGTGGTCACACTGGCGGAGCAGTTCGGCGGGATGCATGTGACGCGCGAATCCTACGGCGCCATGATCGAAGAAGTCGCCGGTCATCTGGCGCCATTCGCAGCCAGTCACGGTCACGATCTGTCCGGCATGCACCTGCTCGGAACGTCCGGCACCGTCACGACGGTGGCGGGCATTCACCTCGGCCTGTCGCATTATGACCGGCGGCGCGTGGATGGTTTATGGATGAACGACGCGGAAATGGACCACGCCATCACACGGTTGCTCGACATGAGCTATCAGGACCGTGCAAAAAACGCCTGCATCGGCACCGAGCGGGCCGATCTTGTGCTTGCCGGGTGCGCCATTCTGGACGCCATCCGCAAGGCATTTCCACTGCCGCGCCTGCGGGTTGCGGATCGCGGCCTGCGCGAGGGGATGCTGGTTGAGATGATGCGGGCTGATGGGGCGATCCCGGCCGCCTAAAAGACGCTGAGATGCCGTGACGACGCAGCGAAAACGTCGTAAGGGGTGCGCAGAAACCCGGTTCCCATTCTTCGGGGATCAATGCCCCTGGAAGGCACTTCTATGGCGAAAGACACCACCGGGCGGCTGCACGTGACGGTGAAGTCCGGCGGCAAGCGCAAGCTGTCGTCGAAACTCTGGCTGGAACGTCAGCTCAACGACCCTTACGTCATGCAGGCCAAGCGTGATGGCTTTCGCTCGCGTGCCGCTTACAAGTTGCGCGAGATCGACGACAAGCAGCGCTTTCTCAAATCGGGGCAGGTGGTGGTCGATCTTGGCGCCGCGCCCGGCGGATGGAGCCAGATCGCGGCGAAGCGCGTCGGTTCGGTCGAGGGCCGGGGCAAGGTCGTCGCCATCGATCTTCTCGAAATGCCGGAGCTTCCCGGCGTGATGTTTGCGCGGATGGATTTTCTCGACGATCGCGCGCCGGAGAAGCTGCGGGCGATGATCGGCGGCGGCGCGGACGTGGTGATGTCGGACATGGCGGCGAACACCACGGGGCATCGCAAGACGGATCAGTTGCGCATTATCGGTCTGGTGGAGAGTGCAGCCGCCTTCGCTTGCGAGATTCTCAATCCGGGCGGCACGTTTCTGGCGAAGGTGTTTCAGAGCGGCGCGGAGGCGGATCTGGTGGCCCAGCTCAAACGCGATTTCACCACCGTGAAGCATGTGAAGCCCGCCGCCAGCCGGCAGGACTCGTCCGAGCGTTATGTGCTTGCACTCGGGTTTCGCGGGTCGAATACACCGCAATAAGTTCGCTTATCCCAGTTTCTGGTCCCGTGCGTCGTGGGTGGACTCCGCGGCGGCGGCCTCCACCGATTGCGGAGTTTCAATCGCCGGAATCTGGTGCCCGGAGATTTCGTGACCTGCGTCGTCGGGTAATTTCCAGAATGAGTAGGCGGACAAAGCCGACAGCACGGCAACGATCAAGAACGCGGGCCAGAAGTCGTTGGCGCTGAGTGCTGTCGAATGGTTCGCGGCCATCGTCGCCTCGACCGCGAATGCACCGACCGCGACGCCTGCCGAGATCGCGAGTTGCTGGTTAACGCTGACAAGGGTGGTCGCGCGGCTCATCTCGCCGGGTGAAACCTCCGCATAGGCCATGGTGTTGATCGCCGTGAACTGCAGCGAGCGGAAGAAGCCCCCGACGATCAGAATAATCATGATCAGCAGCAATGGCGTTGTGGGCGTGAATAGCGCGCAGGCGGCAAGAAAGAACGAACTGACAACCGCATTGATGACCATGATCTTGCGGAAGCCGAATGCGCGGATGATCCGCGCCGCCAGCGCTTTCATGCCGAGCGCGCCGACGGCCGAGGCAAATGTGACCAGTCCCGACTTGAATGGCGAGAGGCCGAAACCGACCTGCATCAGCAGCGGCAGCAGGAACGGCAACGCACCGATGCCGAGGCGATACATGAAGCCGCCGGTCAGGCTGGCGCGCAATGTCTGATGCTTGATCAGCGTGAAATCCAGCACCGGGGAGGCTGTGCGCTTGGCGTGGCGAAGATAAAGGCCCATTGCCATGCCTCCGCCGACAATCAGCGCCACCACGATCTGCCACGACAGCAAGCCGAGGCCCGCAACCGACAGGCCGAAGGCGAGTCCAGCCACGCCCAGTCCTGCGAGAACCAGCCCGACGACATCGAAGCGCTCGGGATTCTCGCTCTTGATCGGGTCGATATATTTCAGCGCCAGATAAATACCGAGCAGCCCGATTGGGATGTTGATCAGAAAGATCCAGTGCCACGAGAAGTAGGTGGTGATGAAGCCGCCGAGCGGCGGCCCGATCACCGGACCGATCAGCGCCGGCATGGTGACCCACGCCATTGCATTGACCAGCGCGCTCTTGTCGATGGAGCGCAGCAGCACAAGCCGACCGACCGGCGTCATCATCGCCCCGCCGATGCCCTGGATAATGCGCGCGATCACGAAATGGGTGATCGATGTGGACAGGGCGCAGCCGATCGAGCCGACCATGAACACGCCGATGGCAACGCTGAACACCGCGCGCGCGCCGAAGCGGTCGGCGGTCCAGCCGCTCGCCGGAATGAATACCGCGAGCGAGAGCAGGTAGGATGTGATCGCAAGCTTCAGCGTCAGGGGACTGGTGCCGATGTCTGCGGCGATGGCCGGCAGCGAGGTCGCGATCACCGTCGAGTCCATGTTTTCCATGAACAGGGCGCAGGCCACGATCAGCGGTATCAGGCGTTCCTTCTGCATTGTCTCGGCTTCTTGGATGGTTTTTGGGAGAATGACAGGCGAAAGAGATTAACCGGCTCCTGATAGGCCAGTCTTGCGAGGTGGGGTCAATAAACTCGTCGTGAAGCGGCCCTGTGTGGAAAAGACCGCTGCTGGATAGGCTTTTGCAGGTGTCCCATGCGCAAAAACCGCTGAATTCCGAGCGAAATGCTTTGAAACGTCATCCCTTCATGCTATCGACCACCGCCAACCCCACCGATGGGCTTCGATTCGAGCGACGCGTCAGCGGTCGCCAAATCCCGCTCATCCTCAAGGTTATGTCGCAGCGAGAGCGTTGCGTGAAACGGAGTTGGCAATGGCAATCAGACAGTTGGGTCAGGGTATCCGAGAAGCGTTCACATTTGACGATGTGCTGCTGAAACCAGGCCTGTCTGACATCCTGCCGTCCGACGCCGACGTCCGCAGTTATCTGACCCGCGCGATTCCGCTCAACATTCCGATCATCGCTTCGGCGATGGACACCGTCACGGAAGCCAGCATGGCGATTGCCATGGCGCAGGCCGGCGGCATCGGTGTGATCCATCGAAACTTCGAAGGCGACGGTCAGGCGACGCAGGTGCGTCAGGTCAAGAAATTCGAATCCGGCATGGTGGTGAACCCGCTGACCATCGGTCCCGAAGCCAAGCTGTTCGATGCGCTGACGCTGATGAAGGATCATGGCATCTCCGGCGTTCCGGTGGTGACCGGCGCGGCGCCGGGAAAGCCCGGCAAGCTGGTGGGTATTCTGACCAACCGCGATGTGCGCTTCGCTACCGATCCGGAGCAGAAGGTCTCCGAGTTGATGACGCATGAAAATCTCATCACGGTGAGGGAGGGCGTCAGCCAGATCGAAGCCAAGCGGCTTCTGCATCAGAACCGCATCGAAAAATTGCTGGTGGTCGATGACCAGTATCGCTGTGTCGGCCTAATCACCGTGAAGGACATGGAGAAGGCGGTTGCCTACCCACTGGCTTCGAAAGATGCGCAGGGGCGTCTGCGCGTTGCTGCGGCCACCACAGTCGGCGAAGCGGGCTTTGCGCGCACCGAGCGGCTGATCGAGGCGGGCGCGGATGTCATCGTGGTCGATACCGCACACGGTCATTCATCGCGGGTGCTTGAGGCGGTCAACCGCATCAAGCGGCTGTCGAATGCCGTACAGGTTATCGCCGGTAACGTCGCCACCACCGAGGGCACGCAGGCGCTGATCGATTCCGGCGCGGATGCGATCAAGGTCGGCATCGGTCCGGGATCGATCTGTACCACGCGTATTGTTGCAGGCGTCGGCGTGCCGCAGCTCACCGCGATCATGGATGCGGTGGAGGCTGCGAAAAAGGCGAACATTCCGGTGATCGCCGACGGCGGCATCAAGTATTCGGGCGATCTGGCCAAGGCGCTTGCGGCCGGTGCGGATGTCGCAATGGTCGGCTCATTGCTGGCAGGCACCGATGAAACGCCCGGCGAAGTATTCTTGTGGCAGGGCCGTTCCTACAAGGCCTATCGCGGCATGGGCTCGGTCGGCGCGATGGCGCGGGGCTCGGCCGACCGCTACTTCCAGCAGGACATCAAGGACACGCTCAAGCTCGTGCCGGAAGGCATTGAGGGGCAGGTGCCTTACAAGGGACCGGTCGCGAACGTGCTGCATCAGCTCGCTGGCGGGCTTCGTGCCGCGATGGGTTATGTCGGCGCCAAGGATCTCGAAGACTTCCATGCCAAGGCGGAATTCGTGCGCATCACCGGCGCTGGTCTGCGCGAGAGCCACGTCCACGACGTCACCATTACGCGTGAAAGCCCGAATTATCCCGGCGGCGGTTAGGCATTACCGTCCAAATTCGGCCTCAACGGCCTGCCAAAACGCGCTACTATTGCTCGGTATTTCATACCGCTTCGCGCAATACGGCTCGTGCGCGGTTGGTGTGCGTCAACGCATCCCAATTCATTGAACCGGCCGCGAATCCGGCCGCAACGTTCACAACACCTCAGAGAAGAAAAACATCATGGTTGATTGGACAGACGACAGGATCACGGCACTTTCGGATCAGGATCTGAAGAACCTGCTGGTGAATGCAGAGCGAAAGTCGGTCGCGGATGTGGTGGCGAAATGCCAGACCGAGCTTGAAAAGCGCAACGCCGCCAAGCCGCGCAAGGCATCGAAGCCGCGTTCCGAACTGAAGGAATTTGAGCATACGGTTTCGGAGCAGCTCGCCGAAGTCGGTAAGGACGTCGCGGGCAAGTACGATCTGTCGGAAGAGACCGCGAAAGCGAAGTCCGAGGGCGTCAAAGGTTTCAAGGCGCATCGGCTGCTGGATTCGAAAGGTTACGCCAAGCTCGGCGGCATGCAGCGCGATGGATCGGTCGCCATCGAGCGCTACATTTCCTATCGCCGTGGCGACAGCACGGCCTATCTCGGAGTCTTTCTGCCGAAGGATGCGCCGGCGGAAGATCACGAATTCCACGTGATCGCGCCGAAAGCGTTTCTCGACGGCGGCAAGCCGGTCGCCGAAATTCGCCCCTCGGCGACGGACAAGCAGAAGCAGCCAGCTGACAGCGGACTTGCGTTCAAGGATTTGCCGAGCGCGGCGGCCGCATTCGACAAGGCGCTGGCGAAGCTCACGGCAGCCTGACACGACGTCAGCGTTACTCACTCGATTTCTGTTTTAAACGGAGCAGATGCGACATGGATGCGATGCCGCATCTGC
>CALRLJ020000146.1:0-8350 GCA_943368635.1 Sediminibacterium ginsengisoli
CTGACGATTCAGAACGAGTGCAATGCCCACGCCGAGCGTGACCTGCAATACGATCGCGGAAATGGAAATCATTACCCCGTTTAACAGCGCGTCCCAAAAGTTACTGTCCTCCAGGACGGTGAGATAATTCCCAAACCCGACCCATCGCGGCGGAGCGATAAAGGACTCCGCCGCGTAGAATGAGAGCTTGATGGAGTACAGGAGTGGCCCGCCAACGATCGCGCCGACTATCAAAACGCCCCCGACGAACAAGCCGATGATTCGCCAATCCTGCCTCATGAGGCACCTACCTTTTCGTCAACAAAATTCAGCCAAGCTTCCGGATGCGATTGGCCGCCGCCTTCACGCAATCGGCCGATGACATGTTCCTGAGCACCTTGTTCTGCAGCATCTCGGGCATGACATTCGAATCGAAGACCTTGCACGGCCGCAGATCGATTGACGGACCGATCAAGTCGACCGACGAGAGCCTGACCTTGCTGTCCGGGTCGATGAACGACTTCATCTGCATCATCGTTGCCCAATGCTTCTGAATCATCGGGTGCTTCTTCCAGCGCGGATCCTCGTAGATGTCCAAGCGCACCGGCTGGAAGTTCATCCAGGCCGAATGCAGCCAGTCGATGTAGTGCTCATCGATAAACCATTTGAGGAACTTGAGCGTCTCCTCGCTTTGCTTGGTCTTGAATGCGACGAACCCGTCGAAGGCAAACGGCAGCGCCTTCTGTTTGCCGGCGCTGTCTGGTGCGGCAAAGATGCCATACTTGTCCGCGAGATCCGGATTTCGCGCTTCAAGCGCCTCGACCACACGACCGGAGTAAAGGGTATGCGCTACCTTCCCAGTGACGAACAGGCTCATCAGCTCGGCATAACCCACCGTATTCAGTCCCGGCGGCATAGTCTTGTAGAGTTCGCCATAAAGATCGAGGAAGCGGCCCGCCCGATCCGCATTCTCGGGAGCGTCAAGGACAACGTTCCACTTGTCATCGTAAAATTGCGGGGCCTCCGCGAACAGATTTCCGAAGCTTGCCCAGTTGGTCGCGCTGTCGCTCGCAAGCGGCATTACGCAACCGCCGCGCTCAATATTGCCGTCCTTTGAAACAGTCAGCGCCCGGCAGTTTTCGAGATATTCCGCCCATGTATTAGGGATCTTGAGGCCCTTCTCGGCGTAAAGATCCTTTCGATAATAACAGGTCACCAGATTGTAGTCGTAGGGATAGAACCAGTTTTCTCCCTGATACTTCCAAGCGCCCATCTGCCCCCAGGAATGCTGCTTCACAAGATCGGTCACCGGAAGAAGATGACCGCCGCGGGCATACTGAAGAATATGGGCGATATAGCCTTGGGTGGCGAGGTCATACGGAGTACCGGAATTGATCGCCGCCATCGTCTTTGCGTATGCGCCGCTGATCGGCGTCGAATCAACGATGATTTTGACGCCAAACTTGCTCTCATATTCGTTGCACGCGTTTCGCAACACGGTCTGGCTATCGGCCGCGGTTTCATTGTTCAGGAATCGGAGCGTCACTCCGGCTTGAGCGTTCACGTACGGAGCCGCCAGAGAGCTCGTCACTCCAACCACCGCTCCCGCCGATGTTTTGAGAAAGTCTCGTCGGTTAAAGCCGAAAGACTTACCCTTGGACTTCCATTGATTTGACGTGTGCCTGGTCATGATTTTCCCTCCCTTTGCTAATTTCGTTTATTGATTTTGATTGCCTCAACGTCCTTCCGTTCTCGCGCGAAAACATATGCAACCGCTGCGCGGGCAGAATGACGGGGACCTTGTCGCCGGCCGCGAGCACGTCGTCGCGCGCGAATACCGCGCGGAACTTCTGACCGAATATCGTCCCCAGCACATAAGTCTGCGCGCCGATTTGCTCGACAAGGCTGACGATCATCTCGATGTCGGACGCCCCTTCAGCACGAACGATATGCTCTGGTCTGATGCCGACAGTGACGCCCTTCTCCGTCTCGACAAACTCGCCGTCAGGCAATCCGAGTTGCAGATCGCCGGAACGAATCTTCAGACCACCACCGTCGCGGAGCAATTCACCCTCGACCAGGTTCATCTCGGGTGAACCGATGAAGGCCGCCACAAAGACATTCTCCGGCCGGTCGTAAAGGTCCAGCGGCCGTCCGGCTTGCTGGATCCAGCCATCACGCATGATGACAATCCGGTCACCGAGCGTCATGGCTTCGACCTGGTCGTGAGTCACAAAGATCATCGTGGCTCCGAGCCTGGCATGCAGCGTCGCGATTTCTTCACGCGTCTTCACGCGCAGCTTGGCATCGAGATTAGAAAGAGGCTCGTCGAGCAGAAAAACGTCGGGGTTGCGGACGAGCGCGCGGCCGAGCGCGACCCGCTGCATCTGGCCACCCGACAGTTGCCGCGGCTTCCGCTCGAGCAAAGGATCAAGACCGAGGCTCGATGCCGCGCTACGCACGCGACGATCAATCTCTTCTTTCGACTCTCCGCGCACACGAAGACCAAACGCCATGTTGTCGTAGACGGTCTTCTGCGGATAGAGCGCGTAGTTCTGGAACACCATCGCAATATTGCGATCTTTTGGCGGGAGTGCAGTCACATCCCGCCCGCCGATCATGATCTTGCCCGATGTCACATCATCGAGGCCGGCAAGCATGCGCAACGTGGTCGATTTCCCGCAGCCGGACGGCCCGACAAAAACGACCAGTTCACCGTCGGCAATATCCAACGAAAAATCCTGCACCGCCCATGGCCCACGATCTCCGCCAAAGGATTTCGACACATTCTGGAGAGTTACTCGCGCCATACAGCAAACCTCGCTTCGCGTTGCCTCTAGTTATTGTCACCATGCGCAGAGCTTTGACCGCATAGCTGTCTTCCAAATTGGATAGACCATTTTGGTCTTCCATACGTCTCTGCCTACTGGCTGTCAAGCAATCCGCACGGTTGGCACCAACAAAACCGCGATCGTTGAGCGGACACTTTCGCCGAAAGCCGGAGGCCGGAACTCTGTTGCAAAACCAATCCCAGCCTATATTGGTTTGACCAATTTGGCTAATCCAATTATGCTTTGAATGGAAGGCGCACGGTTTGTCGGAAACAGATCGCGCCACATAAACTAACTAAGGACGCGACATGGCTGGACCTCTGGTGGGCTACCGAGTGCTCGATCTCTCAAGAATTCTCGCAGGGCCGTGGTTGGGCCAGCTTCTTTCGGATCTCGGTGCCGAAGTCTGGAAGATCGAACGCCCCGGCACCGGCGACGACACACGACAATGGGGGCCTCCATTCCTGAAGGACAGCGAATCGAACGACACAACAGAAAGCGCCTATTTTCTTAGTGCTAACCGCGGCAAGCATTCGATCTGCGTGGACATCGCGACCGGGGAAGGCAGCGCAATCGTGCGCGCGCTGGCGCAACAAGCCGACATCGTGATCGAGAACTACAAGGTCGGCGACATGACCCGATACGGACTGGACTACGAGTCACTGCGAAAGCTGAAGCCGGACATCATTTACTGCTCGATCACCGGCTACGGCCAGACCGGCCCGATGAAGGATGTCGCGGGATATGACATGGCCATTCAGGCAACCGGCGGCCTGATGAGCATCACGGGTGAAAGCGACGATATGCCGGGCGGAGGCCCTCAGAAAGTCGGCGTTCCGATCGTCGATATTCTCACCGGGATGTACAGCGCGACGGGCGTCATTTCAGCGTTGCTGCACCGCGAGCGAACCGGCGAGGGCCAACACGTCGACATGGCTCTGCTTGATGTTCAGGTTTCGGTACTTGCCAACCAGAACATGAATTTTCTCACGACGGGAACTCCACCCAAACGCTCCGGTAATGCGCATCCGAACATCGTTCCTTATCAGGTGTTCAAGACAAAGGACGGCTCGTTTGTGCTGGCCGTCGGAAACGATCAGCAGTTCAGGAAATTCTGTGCAGCAGCGGGATTGACGGAATTGGCCGCCGACATCCGCTTTCTCACGAACACCGATCGGCTTCACAATCGCGACCAGCTTATTCCACTTCTGGATGTGCATCTGGCAAAGCAGACGACACACCACTGGATATCAGCATTTGAGCCTGTCGGAGTTCCTTGCGCGCCGATCAACCGGCTTGACCAGGTGTTTGCTCTTCCGCAGGTGATCCATCGAGAACTGCAGATCAATCTCCCTCATCCTTCCGGCGCGATCGCGCCTCTCGTCGGCAACCCGATCAAGTTTTCGAAAACGAAGATCGAGTATTCGAAGAGTCCGCCGCTGCGGGGCGAAGACACAGAACATGTCCTCAAGACCGTACTCAAATTTGATCAGGCGCAAATTCAGCGCCTGAACGAGAGCCGAATTGTCGATACTGGCACGCATCGGCGGCGCTCCTCACCAGGAAGGCTCGAATAAGCGGGTGCTCGCATCCATGAATGAGCGCGGCCGACACATATGGCGGCCGCGCTCATTACATCTGCCTGCAGATCTGGCGGCGGCGTAATTCGGTGGCAGGCGAAGCTCGGTCAAATTCGGCCGAACGCCGACCCATCTAATGACCGAGAGCCCAGACCGCCTTTTGAAATGCTGTTCTTTCTTGGAGAGACATCGTCTTATCCCGATGCTGCGACCCCTTCGGCGCCCATAGAAGAACAACAATAGCCGACGCGATAAGCGAAGCAGTCAACACACGAGTGATCATCGAAACACCTCTCTGTTGACGCCCGAACCCCGGCCACTATAATTGGACATACCAAAATGGTATTCCAAAACGACCAAAAAACAATGGCAAAAGTTCGTCACCCGTATCGGAAAGCATCCTGTTCGGCGAGCTACTTGCTTCAAGCACACCAGCCACGTTAGCCAGCCGCGGGGCGTTCCCAAGGGGATTCGAAATGAAACTATCCGGATATGACTACATCATCGTCGGCGCGGGATCGGCGGGATGCGTGCTGGCTTCGCGACTGAGCGAGGATCCAAACGTCAATGTCCTGCTGATCGAGGCCGGAGCTCCATCGGCATCCATCTTCGTTCACATGCCGGCCGGCATTCGCGTCCTCTACACAAGTCCAAAATACAACTGGCAGTTCTGGACCGAGCCCCAGACCCATCTCAACAATCGAAAGATCTACATTCCGCGTGGCCGGGTTGTGGGTGGATCGTCCTCCATCAACTCAATGATTGCGATTCGAGGCAACGCCTGGGACTACGACTCGTGGGCCGCTCAGGGCCTGCCATCATGGAGCTACGAAAACCTGCGCCCCTACCTCAGGAAAATCGAGGATGCCACCTTGGTGACACGGGAGCGCGATCAGGACCGAGGATATTCTGGTCCCATTCGGCTGTCCTATGGCACCCTGCAACATCCCATTTCAAAGGGTTTCATTGAAAGCGCGGTGTCGGCCGGCTTACCGGAGAACAATGGCTTCAACGGCCCGTCCCAGGTCGGTGCTGGTTTCTACGAACTCACCATCGCCGAAGGAAAGCGATCCGGAGCCTTCAAATATCTCGATCGCGCGAAGGGACGAAGCAATCTCACCCTCATGGCTAACTGCAGAGTTCGCCGGATAGCGATGGAGGGAACGCGAGCACGCGGCGTGGTCATCGAGAAGGGCGGCCGCGAGATCACCATCTCGGCAGAGCGCGAGGTATTGCTGACATCCGGAGCCATCGGCTCGCCGCAATTGCTGATGCTGTCGGGTATCGGACCCGCGGACCACATGCAATCGCTTGGCATCAAGCCTGTTCTCGATTCCGCCGGTGTCGGAGACAATCTGCAGGACCATCTGGATTGCGCGATTCGCCTGGAAGCCTCGCAGCCCGTTACGCTGACGCCGTATCTCGGCTTGATCAAGGGCGGCCTCGCGGGGGCGCAATACATTCTTCGGGGCACAGGCCCCGCAACGTCTCAAGGTGTCGAAGCTGGTGCCTTCTGGGGACCTGACAAAAATTCGTCGCTGCCGGAATGGCAAGCCCATCTCATCGTTGCGCTCCGAAATCCACCGCCCAACGAACGCATCGATCATGGATTCGCGATTCGCGTTTGCCAGCTTCGGCCCAAGAGCCGTGGCACGCTGCGATTGCGATCGGCCGACCCATCCGACACTCCCGCTATCGATCCCCGCTTTCTCTCTGACGAGTCCGATTTCGTCAGCATGCAGGAGGGTGTCAGGCAGCTTTGCGAAATTATCGATCAACCGGGTCTGCGTAAATTCGTGAAACGAAAAATCGATGTCGATGCATTTACCAGTGTGAACTCGCGCAAAGAATGGATACGGGCGCGCGCCGAAACGATCTATCATCCCGTCGGCACCTGCCGCATGGGCGAAGACAGCAATGCCGTTGTCGATGGTCAATTGCGGGTCAGGGGGATAGACAACCTCAGAGTCATCGATGGCTCGATCATGCCAACCGTAATCAGTGGAAATACCAATCTGCCGATCATGGCCATGGCTGAAAAAGCCGCCGAACTCATTGCGGGAAGCAATGAGACGAGACAGTCAGGCGTCGCTCCCAAAAAGCAGTCGGCTTGACGGACATTCCATATCGCTCGTCGGGTCAGAGCATTTCGGACTCGCGGAGGCACCCATTTCGTCGACGGACCAGTGCGCCTGCGGTGCGCGAGATAATTCGTCAGGGCTGCGGTAATCTGCAATTGAAATACCGTCGTTTCCCGCAATCAAGGATGAAGTCATGACCAAGCGAATCGAGCCGTATCATGTGGAGGCTTTCAACACCGCCAAACTATCCGAAAACAAGATGCACGATGATTCCGTAGCACTGAAATACGGTTTCAGAGGCGGACTGGTGCCGGGAGTCGATGTTCTCGCCTACATGATCCACGTTCCGGTCGCGAAATGGGGCCGGACGTTCCTCGATCGAGGATTGATCGAAGCGCGGTTCATCAAGCCGATCTATGACGGTGAGGCCGTACTGGTTCAAGCCGAGGAGTCCAGCGATGGGCTGGCACTGACCGTCGAGCGCGGCGAGCCAAAAGCCACGGGACGGGCCTCGCTTGCAGACACTGCGCCGGCATTCTCGCTTGCCGATTATCCCGACACCGCACCAGTTGCGACAAGGAATCCTATCGACGCTGACTCTTATTCACTCGGCAAATGGCTCGGCACCACCCCGCGCGCCTGGCAAGGCGAGGCGGGTGCCGACTATCGCGCCGAGGTGCGCGAGACAGATCCAATCTATGCGCGCGAAGGCCTCGTCCATCCTGGCGTGCTGCAGCGGATCATGAACCGGGTCCTCATGGAAAATGCTCTTCTCGGGCCATGGATTCATATCGGCAGCCGCATGCAGTTGTTGTCAGCCGCAGCCGACAGCGACGAACTGACCGCTCGCGCACGCGTCACGGGCAACTACGAGAAGAAGGGGCATTTGTTTGTAGAACTGGACGCTCTTATCGTTGCCAATGGCCGCACTCCTGTCGCCCATTGCCAGCATACCGCGATCTATCAGCCTCGCGCTCAAGCTGCATAAGGTTGGCTGTTTTCAGAAATTTCAGGCTCTTGAAATCACTCAGCTCCTCGCGAGCACACGGAAGAGTCGAACGGCTCTTTGTTTCTTGACGCTACGCTTCCCTTTGACAATCCAGTATAGCGCGCCGATGGTATTTTGGAACAAGCGAGGAAACGGTGCCTCATACTCCCGCTCTCAAGGTCCAAAAGGGTACAGGCGTCGAGCAGCGGCGATTGGATCGGTTCGATCCGCTGAACCGAAGGCGCTTCAGCGCGCCGGGCTTACGAACATTTCTGAGGATTGCCGATCATTGGGGTCTTAACGAGCAGGAGCGCCTTCTTATCCTCGGCTATCCGTATCGTTCCAGGTACATTAGCTGGTGCGAACAGGTTCAGCAGAAAAAGCAACTCACGTTGAATGTTGATGTCCTGACCCGGATATCAGCGGTACTTGGAATCTATCAGGGACTTCGTGTCCTCTTTAACGATGAGCCACACGCCGTCGATTGGCTACGGACGCCCCACAAGGCAATCATCTTCGGTGGACTTCCGCCACTCGACCTTGTGACATGCGGTACCCAGGATGGCCTACTTACGGTGCGCCGATTTCTCGACAGCGCATGTGAGGGGCGCTACATGCCTCCGGGCAAACTTGACGTTGGATTTTCGGGTTATGACGACGCTGACCTCGTCGTGAGGTTGCCGCGAGACGTCTAGAGGTGCCGGCATCGGTTACCCTAAATCGCACTGATTCCTTTTCGTGCACCGTCAAAATGGAAACGTATCCCTGCGGCTTCCAGCGCACTTTTGAGCTTAGCTAGAGTGTCGTCATACGCGACTGAGCGGCCCTGTTCGTATCGGGCAATTGAATGCTTTGACACACCTGATTTGATCGCTAGTTCGTCTTGACTCC